>CADBNQ010000238.1 GCA_902796045.1 uncultured Lachnospiraceae bacterium
AACCCATCTTTTCATAGTGTCGGAGCGTTTCCCTTCCCACGTCGCACAAACGGCAGAACTCCTTAGTTGAATAACCCATCTCCGCCTCCAAAGTATATTTTCTCTCTGACTGCCAAAATACTCACAATCTCTTGACCCGGTGGTTACCACCGGGTTTATAAGGAAATTATACAATATTCACACCCTTAAAACAAGCGAGTCGACATGGAGGTAATCATGAATCTGAATGCTATTTTTTCACCTATGAAAATCGGTAACTGTGAAATTCCCAACCGTCTTGTTGTTCCCGCCATGGAAGCCAACAATAACAATCATGACGGCACTTTGTCTGATCGCTATATCGGCTATCTGGAAGAAAAAGCAGTCGGCGGCTTTGGCCTGATCATCACCGAAGACTATGCCGTGACCGAATTCGGCAGAGCGTCCCTGGATATCGCAGGCTTCTTCGACGACAAGCACATCGAAAAGAACAGGATTTTGACAGAGAAAGTTCATTCCCACGGCTCTAAGATCTTCTGCCAGACTCAATGACATGGTATTCCAGAACAAGCTGGTCCTCATGGAAATGATGGCAAAAAAAGGCGTCCGCATCCTCACAAATGCGAAGGTAAAGGAAATCACAGCTGACTCAGTGACATATGTCAGTGCAGACGGACAGGATGTGACGATACCCGCCGCATGCGTCGTATCTGTATTCGGATACAAGACTTATAATCCTCTTGAGAGCATTGCGAAAGAACTGTGCCCTGAAGTCCATGTGGTCGGAAGTGCCGTTAAGGCAGGTAACGCAATGACAGCCACAAAGGAAGGCTACGAGGCCGGACTTGCAGTCTGAAGAGACTAAAGAAAGCTAACAAAAGAAGGATCCTGGGTTTTGATAAACCCTTGATCCTTCTTTGTTTTTCAGGCTGTGCTTTTTCCACAGCCCCTTTATTAGTAAGTTATTTTATAAAGCAGTTCAGACTCTGGGAATCTTCCCGAAGACATTCCTTGATTTACTTTATGAAGGGGTATGCCAAACCGTTCTTCCTGTAATCTTAAAACAGGAACATCTGAAGTTTTCTGACAAAGTGCATCAGATGTTCTTTTTTGCCCTTCTGTGCGATGGAACCATAAAAATCATCGCAATACTCATATCTTTCACCTTTGATCCATTCCGGTGTCACATCTCCTGCAAGGTACATTTCATAATGGATATTCTCTCTGATTGACATATCTTTGCACCTCCTGATATATTTTAAATGTAATTGTTTTCTATAACCATAATATCATTTATAAAAAAGATTTCTATGGGCTCAGAACCACCGTTTTTTATAATTTTTTGTGCCGGCCGCACAAATCAAAACATAAGGGGGACATCATGGGTTATACGATAGAGGATATGCTTGTAGTATCGCAGCAGAAATATCAGATGAAACTGATAGCAGGGCACAGCGGCTGGTCCAACTCCATAAGCTGGCTTCTGATGCTGGAAGATGTGACGATCATTCACAACTTCAGCGGCAAAGAACTGGCTGTCACCACCGGACTTGGCTTTCAGACCGAAGAATCGCTTCTGAAGCTGGCGAAGCTCCTGAATGAGCAGAGTGCGTCGGGGCTGATCATCAATACCGGCTATTATATCAAGGTCATCCCTGAATCCGTTATCAGCCTGTGCAACAAGTTGGGACTTCCGCTCCTCACGGTTCCCTGGGACGTCTTTCTGGCCGATATGATCAAAGATCTGAGTATTCGGGTCTTCCTGCAGTCATCCACGGACGAGCAGATCTCTGCAGCTCTCATCAGAGCGATCAGGCACCCCGAAGAAAGGGACATGTATGTTCATGAGTTGCTGCCTTATTTTGACACCGACGGCACCTTTCAGGTAAGCCTCATCACCACCCCGGACCTGGACAAGATGGATACGGTGGAGAGGAGAAGGATCGCCTATCGAATGCAGCTGTACCTCACCAACCTTACGCATAACGGCCACTTTTTTTACTATGACTCATATTTTGTAGTCATTGTCAACGCCGTCACCGAGAAGGAGCTCCGGCAGATCATAGACACTTTCCACCAAAGGCTGAAGCAGAAAATGCCCGAAACCAGGTTCTGGATCGGGGTGAGCGACCAGGTCGTAGACATCAAAAACCTGCAGACCGCATACATGCGCGCATCGGCCGCCGTCGCTATGGCCCGGCTCCGGAATAATACCCTGCAGTATTTTGATCAGATGGGCGTCTATCAGCTTCTGTATTCCGTGAGCGACAAAAAGCTGTTGGAGAATTTCAGCACGAGCAGGCTTCTTCCCCTTATCACTTACGATGAAGAGCATCATTCCAATTATACCGAGATGCTGGAGATCTACCTCCAATGCGGCGGGAGCCTGCAGGCGATGGCCGCAAAGATGTATGTTCACAGGAACACGATCCTGTACCGCATGAACAATATAAAGCAGCTTCTGGGGTGCGGTCTGGAAACCACGGAGGAAAAGCTTCCTTATCTGCTGGCTTGCCTGATAAGACACATAATATAAAATACAAAAATCCGGAAGCCGGTCCTGACGGGATATTGTCACCAGAAATCCCTTTGGAAAGCCCTTCAGGCATTTGTCTTTCTCCTTTCAGGAGTCACAAGGGACGGGTTCCCGGCGTCATTCAAAGTTTATTCTTTTCCAAACGTCCTCGTCACCCAGGCTGCCGTCTGTTTCTCCGGATAGATCACCACGTCCGCACCGTTTTTAAGAAGCAGTCTCTCCTGGATCTCCCTGTTGGCGTGCGCTATGATCTTTACTGCCCCCATCTCCTTCAGCAGGGTTGTGGTTATCAGGGAGCTCTCAAAATCCGCCTTCTGAACAGCTGCGTATCTTTCTTTCTTCGGCAGACCGAAGAAGCATTTGCCAGCAACACGGTCAGGGTTGTTGTCTTTACTCCGCCCGCCGTCGATCCGGGGGATCCTCCGACCAGA
>CADBNQ010000239.1 GCA_902796045.1 uncultured Lachnospiraceae bacterium
ACAGCTGCAAGCTTCCTGTCTTTTAGCAGTCTGTCTATCGTAAACCGGCTCTCTTTCACAGATATGATAGAATCCCTGTCTATATGGTATACGCTGAGCAGACCGTCGCAGGGAGAGATCAGATGCTCTGAGCTCATGTCAATGTCACGGCGTCCCTTCTTTAATCTTCTGCAGAAGAAATCGTTGAAGGATTCTGACCCGTCCAGCTCAAAGTCTTTGAGATCAATGTGGTTTTTCTTTACAAAAGGGTCAATAAGTACCCTGGACAGTCTGCTGTCGAGCAGGCGGCCTGCCAGCTCTGAAAAAGGTCTGGAGACCAGGGGCTTGAGCAGGACGCGTCCTGGTACTGTATTGTATAAAAAGGTCAGGATCATGATGTTCTCCTAGTTCTTCTAGTAGGGGACATGGTAGATCAGAGCCAGGATACATGCGGCAAATTCGGCCAGTCCGACGGCTATGATCACTGCAAGGCCGATCTTTCCGGGCTTTTTGATCCTGACATTGAGAATAAATGCAATGGCGACGACAAGCATGATCATGAAATAAAACAGCGTGAGGTCCCATTTGCCCCAGAAATGAATCAGCATGACAAGGGGAAAAATCAGGGCTGCCGAGGTTACCGGAAGGCCGATATAGTAGGTATTTCCCGTCCTCTTTGCTTCCTCTTCCCGGATCTCGCTGCTGGCATTAAAATAGCCCAGCCGGATCACTGCTGCCAGAATATAGAATATGGTGATGATGATCAGGATGATCAGCATGGGATAAGAACCATCATAGTCTCTTCTTCTGACAACCTCTGTGAATATGCCGCTTATTCTGAGCAGAGCAAGTCCGATGGAGGCCGGCAGGACGCCAAAACAGATCAGGTCCGCGAGGGAGTCAATCTGGATCCCGAAATTCTTCTCAAGCTCTGTCCTGTTCTTCTTGCTCCTTGCCACTTTACCATCGAAAGTATCCAGCACTCCTGAAATCATGAGAAAGAATATGCCGAGCTCGGGATGTCCAACGCCCGTTACGGTGATAATGATTCCCAGCACTCCTGAGACTAGTGAAATATAAGTTAGTACAACTGTGTAATCAAATACTCCGATCAATTTTTCTCTCCTCCTATATGATACAAATCTTCATCGGGTATCGGAAACCTGAATCATCGTGGATGCAGGTCATCCCGGCATAGTGGATCCCGGGGTCCTCCGCCATGAAAGCCAGAATCTCCGTCTTATCGGTCAGTTCTTCCGGCAGGGGGTATTCTTTTGCCTCCGCCATGCCTGCCATGACCAGGGATAAAGAAGTCCTCCTGCACAGATGGATGACTGCCTGATCAAGAAAAGGCCGGCATTTTTGCATCAGGCGAATCTCGGCCATACCGCAGAAACGTCTGAAGTATTCTTCTCCGGTAAGATTCATGGTGCCTGCAGGGTCGGCAAGAGATATATATCTGCAGCCCGCATCCACACAGGCTGCAAGGTAGTCTGCAGAGGCATCTCCTATCCTGACCAGGATCTCTGTCAGGAGCTCCTCTTCTTCCATGAAGCACATATACAGGTCCACAGGGTTCATCAGCCCGGCAAGGACTGAAAAGGGACACTCTGCCTCCAGAAGAAGGGGATGATTCCTCTTGTCAGAGATGAGCGCAAGCACTTGGCGGATGCGGTCATCCTCTAACAGATTAAAATCAAAATCTCTGAGGGAGGATAGTTCCTTCACAGGATAGCTTCTTCTGTCTTCTGGCCCCCAGTCTCCTGAAAGAATCGATTCCTCTGCCATCCTGAATCTGTAGATGTCCGCTTCCAGGTTCTGAACAGAAGGGATCCGCCGGAGAGAATCCCTCTCCCGGGTTTCCGGTGTCTCCAGGACGGGACAGTCCCAGCAGGCCGCGGGCACTGTATGCTTATACATCAGTCCTATGCTCCTTGTATTTTTCAGAAAAAAAGGGAGGAAAAGATATCCTCCCGAACTTAACTTCTCTCCGAGTCAATATATCTGCAGGCTGCCAGAGCCGCACCTGCCCCGTCAGCCGCCGCAGTCGTCAGCTGTCTGACAGTTTTTGCCCTGCAGTCTCCTGCCACGAAAAGACCAGGTGTTCTGGTAACACAGGATTCATCTGCATCAAAATATCCATGGTCATCAAGATCACAAAGTCCTGAAAAAGCGTCATTCTCCGGGATCAGTCCGATGGCCACAAAGAGGCCGTCACAGGAAATCAGTTCTTCCCGGCCTGTGACCTTATCTTCTACCAGTAAGCCGGACAGAGATTCTCCTTCCGATACAAGCTCTTTGATCAGAACGCCGGTATGAGATCTCACATTGGGTTTCTTAAAGAGGATCTCCTGCAATTTCTCCTCGCCGGTAAAGCGGGGCAGGTCCTGGAGCATGATGACCTCTTTGCATTTACCAGCCAGCAGAATAGCCTCCTGCAGGGCAGAATTCCCCCCTCCGGCTACGCAGACGGTCTTCCCCTCATAAAAATCACCGTCACAGACAGCGCAGAAGGATATCCCTGCCCCAATCAGGTCCTCTTCTCCGGGCAGCCCCAGGAGGCGGTGCTGCACTCCCGTGGCAAGAATGACAGCATGACAGGAAAAGCTGCTTCCTTCTTCCGTGTGGACAATCTTGCTGCCGTCTTCCCGGCGCACTTCTACAAAAGAAACCGTCTCAAACTCTATGTCGGCACCCTGTTTTAATATCTGATCAAGCATCTGGTCGGCAAACTCATTGCCGCTCATGGAGAAGATGCCCGGATAATTCTCCACCTTGGGAGAATGCGTGATCTGGCCGCCGAATCCGGTCTTCTCTATGACCAGAGCAGTCTTTCCGTTGCGAACAGCGTAGAGGGCTGCGGTCATACCGGCCGGACCGCCCCCCACAATGATTATATCGTACATGTTGCTACCCATATCCTTATCTCTTAATAAGGCCCTTTACTTCTTCATCAGCCATCCTTTGATACTGGATACTCCCCTGTACTTCTCGAAAGAGTTCCCGTTGACCAGAACAAGGGTCGGCGCCTGCTGGATGCCGTATCTGACTACAAGATCCTTCTCCTCGTTGGCATTGAGGGTCATATAACCCACGCCGGCTCTGTCCAGGAGAGCTCCTGCTGCCTTGCAGTTGGGGCAGGTAGGTGTCTTAAAGAGGAGGATGGAATCGCTCTCTCCGCCCTTCTCCATCTCTATGGTATCTACTGCTTCAGCAATCTTGTCGTAGTCCACCTTACCCTGCGGTCTGGTTTTCTCTTCCTGCATCACTGCCGGCTCATCATCTACCGGTGCGGGCATAGCCCCCTGATGGGTGAGGACAGACCGTCCTATATCATAGACCTTGCGGTCCTTATACTCCTGGGCCTTTCCGTCGTTCCAGTTCTGAACCGGTCTGTAGTATCCTGTGATACGGCTGTAAACTTCCGTCTTTGCGCCGCAGATCGGGCAGATCTCCTGCTCCCCTGTCAGGTAGCCATGATCCTTGCAGACGGAATAGGTCGGTGACATCGTATAGTAAGGCAGTTTATAATTCTCAGCGATCTTGCGGACAAGGTTGGCTGCTGCTTTCCAGTCCGGAAGCTTCTCACCCAGGAATGCATGGAAAACGGTTCCTGATGTATAGAGGGTCTGCAGATCATCCTGGATATCCAGGGCTGAGAAGACATCCTCTGTGTAACCCACCGGCAGATGGGAGGAGTTAGTATAATAGGGCGTCCCGTTCATGTTGGCCGTGATGATATCCGGATACTTCTCCGTATCATGCTTTGCAAAACGGTAAGTGGTAGACTCAGCCGGAGTAGCTTCAAGATTGTAGAGGTCTCCGTACATCTCCTGATAGTCAGACAGACGCTCTCTCATGTGATTGAGCACTTCTCTTGTAAACTTCTGAACTCTTGCATCCGTCAGATCAGCACGCAGCCAGCTGGCATTGAGCCCTACTTCGTTCATACCGATCAGTCCGATGGTTGAGAAATGGTTCTCAAAAGATCCCAGATATCTCTTTGTGTAGGGATAAAGTCCCTGTTCAAGAAGCCTGGATATAACTGTCCGCTTTGTCTTTAAGCTTCGGGCGGAAATATCCATCAGCGTGTCAAGACGGGCATAGAAATCCCTCTCATCTTTGGCCAGATAAGCAATACGGGGCATGTTGATGGTGACCACACCAATAGAACCGGTTGACTCTCCTGCTCCGAAGAAACCGCCGGATTTCTTGCGCAGTTCACGAAGGTCCAGACGCAGTCTGCAGCACATGGACCTGACATCACTGGGCTCCATATCGGAATTGATATAGTTGGAAAAATAAGGTGTGCCGTACTTTGCTGTCATCTCAAAGAGCAGCTTATTATTCTCTGTCTCGCTCCAGTCAAAGTTGTCCGTAATGGAGTAAGTCGGAATAGGATACTGGAATCCACGGCCATTGGCATCACCTTCGATCATGATCTCGATGAAGGCCTTGTTGACCATATCCATTTCCTTCTGGCAGTCACCGTAGGTAAAGTCCACTTCCTTTCCGCCGATGATGGCCGGCAGGTTCTTTAAGTCTTCGGGAACCACCCAGTCAAGGGTGATATTGGAAAACGGCGCCTGGGTACCCCAGCGGCTGGGTGTGTTCACACCATAGACGAAGGACTGGACACACTGCTTTACTTCTCTCTGTGTCAGGTTATCCACCTTTACAAAAGGTGCCAGGTAGGTATCAAAGGATGAGAAAGCCTGGGCACCTGCCCACTCATTCTGCATGATACCGAGGAAGTTGACCATCTGGTTGCAGAGGGTAGAAAGGTGATTAGCCGGTGATGAGGTGATCTTGCCCGGAACACCGCCAAGGCCCTCCTTGATCAGCTGCTTTAAGCTCCAGCCCGCACAGTATCCTGTGAGCATGGAAAGGTCATGAAGGTGGATGGCAGCGCTCCTGTGCGCCTCAGCGATCTCATCATCATAAACCTCACTGAGCCAGTAATTGGCTGTGATCGCACCGGAATTCGATAAGATCAGGCCGCCGACGGAGTAAGTTACCGTAGAGTTCTCCTTGACTCTCCAGTCGTTGATCTTGAGGTAATTATCCACCAGATCCTTATAGTTGAGGAGGGTGGAATTGATATTACGGACTTTCTCGCGCTGTCTGCGATAAAGAATATAGGCTTTGGCAACATCGGCGTAGCCGGACTCGGAAAGGACTTTCTCCACACTGTCCTGAATCTCCTCCACGGAAATGGTGCCGTCCTGGATCTTATCCTCAAAATCTGCTGAGACATGAAGAGAGATCAGCTCGATCACACTGGGATGGTA
>CADBNQ010000240.1 GCA_902796045.1 uncultured Lachnospiraceae bacterium
GGAGTTCATGGACATCTACGGCATGGACGTGGTGGAGATCCCCACCAATATGCCCATGATCCGTGTGGACCATGATGACTCCATCTACATGACCAAGAAGGAGAAGCTCAACGCTGTCATCGAGGACATCAGCTGGTCCCACAGCAAGGGACAGCCGGTTCTGGTGGGCACCATCAATATCGACGCCTCCGAGGAGGTCAGCCGGATGCTCACCAAGAAGGGCATCAAGCACAATGTCTTAAATGCCAAGTTCCATGAGCTGGAGGCGGAGATCATATCCCACGCCGGAGAGAGAGGGGCGGTCACCATCGCCACCAACATGGCCGGCCGTGGTACAGATATCAAGCTGGAGGAGGGCGTGCCGGACCTGGGCGGCCTCAAGATCATCGGTACGGAACGGCACGAGAGCCGACGGATCGACAACCAGCTGCGCGGCCGTTCCGGCCGTCAGGGAGACCCGGGAGAGTCCAAGTTCTACCTGTCCCTGGAAGACGATCTGATGCGCCTCTTCGGGTCAGAGCGGATGATGAGTGTCTACAAGGCTCTGGGGATTCCGGAAGGCGAGGAGATCCACCATAAGACCATCACCAAACAGATCGAGAAGGCCCAGAAGAAGATCGAGAACAACAACTTCGGCATCCGCCGCAACCTTCTGGATTATGACCAGGTCAACAACGACCAGCGTGAGGTCATCTACGCAGAGCGCCGCCGTGTTCTGGACGGCGAGAGCATGCGGGATTCCATCTACAAGATGATTGAGGATGTGGTGGCTGATGATGTCCACATGATCGCCGGAGACACCGATCCTGCAGAGTGGAACATGGTTGAGCTCAATGAGTCTCTGCGCCGGAAGATTCCGATCGCGCCCATCGTCCTGACTGAGGAGGAGAAGGAGAGCGGGGATACGGAAGGCATCATCGAGCGTCTCCAGAAGGAGGCCATGGACCTCTACCACGCCAAAGAAAAAGAATTCGAAGATTTTGCCAGAAACAACATGGATGACATGGATATTGAGGCCATGGACGAAGAGTCGGCCGAGATCCTCAAAGAGGGGATCCGGGAGGCAGAGCGCGTGATCCTGCTCAAGGTCATCGACAGCAAGTGGATGACCCATATCGACGATATGGACCAGCTTCGCCAGAGTATCGGCCTCCAGTCCTACGCACAGAAGGATCCTGTGGTCCAGTACAAGTTCCTGGGTTATGAGATGTTTGAGGAGATGACCAGAAACATCCGCCATGACACGGTGGGAGCCCTCATGCATCTTAAGATAGAGCAGAAGGTGGAAAGAGAGCAGGTTGCCAAGGCCACCGGAACCAACAAAGATGACACGGTCGCCAAAGGACCTTACCGCAGGAAAGAGGCCAAGATCGGGCGGAACGCCCCCTGTCCCTGCGGAAGTGGCAAGAAATACAAACAGTGTCACGGAAGATTTGCATAATAAGCACTGGGGCTGCTGCAATTACCATTGTAACAGCCTCCCTTTGCATCGAGAGGAAATAGTTTTGATCGAGTTAGAACAGTATAAGTTTAAGCTGAATGAATACAAAGAGCCCATGGAAGAACTCAGGGTGTCCCTGGAGCTTGACAAAAAGGAGAACCTGATCAGGGAGCTGGAGCCAAAGATGGAAGAACCGGACTTCTGGTCCCGGCCCGAGGAGGCCCAGAAGGTGACCAGACAGGTCAAGAGCCTCAAGGATACGGTGGAAGCCTTTGACCATCTGCAGACCTCCATGGAGGATATCGAGGTCATGATCGAGATGGCCGACGAGGAGAATGATCCCGACATGGTCCCGGAAGTCGAGGAGATGCTGAACACATTTATCAGTGAATTCGATGCCATGCGGACCCGGACCCTCCTGTCCGGAGAGTATGACGCCAACAATGCCATCGTGACTCTCCACGCGGGAGCCGGCGGCACGGAGTCCTGCGACTGGGCAGGCATGCTCTACCGGATGTACAGCCGCTGGGCGGACAGCCATGGCTACAAGACAGAGGTTCTGGACTTCCTGGATGGAGACGAGGCAGGGATCAAGTCCATCACCTTTGAGGTCAGCGGTGAGAACGCTTACGGCTACCTGAAGTCTGAGAAGGGAGTCCACAGGCTGGTCCGCATTTCCCCCTTCAATGCTGCCGGCAAGAGGCAGACCTCCTTTGTCTCCTGCGACGTCATGCCGGACATAGAGGAAGACCTGTCGGTGGAAGTGGATGAGAAGGATATCAGGGTGGACACCTACCGGTCAAGCGGGGCAGGCGGTCAGCACATCAACAAGACCTCCTCCGCCATCCGCATCACCCACCTGCCCACCGGGATCGTGGTCCAGTGCCAGAATGAGCGGTCCCAGCATATGAACAAAGACAAGGCCATGCAGATGCTCAAGGCCAGACTCTACCTTCTGAAGGAACAGGAGAACCAGGCAAAGCTCTCCGACATCAGGGGAGAGGTGACGGATAATGGCTGGGGAAGTCAGATCCGGTCCTATGTCATGCAGCCCTACACCATGGTCAAGGACCACAGGACCAACGAGGAGACGGGGAATATCCAGGCCGTCATGGACGGCGCCCTGGACCAGTTTATGAATGCTTACCTGCGCTGGATCGCCATGTCATAGGAGTAACAGGAGAAAGAAACCATGGACATCATAAAACAGCTCGCCGCAGAGCTGAATATCAGAGAAAACCAGGCGGCGGAAGCCGTCCGCCTGATCGACGAGGGGAACACCATCCCCTTTATAGCCAGGTACCGGAAGGAAGTCACCGGAGCCCTCAATGATGAGGTCCTCCGCCAGCTCAATGAAAGGCTGGGCTACCTGCGGAACCTGGAGGACAAGAAGAAACAGGTGATGGAGACCATTGACAGCCAGGGCAAGCTGACCCCGGACCTGAAGAAGGCCATTGAGGAAGCTGCCACCCTGGTGGCGGTCGATGACCTCTATCTGCCCTTCAGGCCCAAGAGAAGGACCAGGGCCATGATCGCCAGGGAGAAAGGCCTGGAGCCGCTGGCCCAGCTGATCCTTGCCCAGGAGATCAGTCATCCCCTGGAGGAGGAAGCCCTGGCTTATGTGGACCCGGACAAGGGTGTAGAGACCGTGGAGGATGCCATAGCCGGTGCCCGCGACATCATCGCGGAGCAGGTGGCAGACCAGGCGGATTTCAGAAAGAGCATCCGCCAGTGGACCATGAAGGAGGGCAGCCTCTCCGTCAAGGCAAAAGACGACAAGGTAGAATCAGTCTACGAGATGTATTACGATTTTCACGAGGACCTGGCCAAAATGACCGGATACAGGGTCCTGGCAGTCAACAGGGGAGAGAAGGAGAAGATCCTTACCGTGAAGGTGGAAGCCCCCGAATCACAGATCGTCTTTGCCTTAAACCGGACCCTGATCCGGGGCAGGAACCCTTACACGGAACCGGTCATGAAGGAAGCCATCCTGGACGGCTACCGGAGGCTGATCGCACCCTCCATCGAGAGGGATGTCAGAAATGCGCTCACTGAGGAAGCGGAATCCGGTGCCATCAATGTATTTGGAAAGAATCTCAAGCAGCTGCTGATGCAGCCGCCGATCAAGGGACAGACTGTCCTGGGCTGGGACCCCGCCTTTCGGACCGGCTGCAAGCTGGCCGTGGTGGACCCCACAGGCAAGGTCCTGGACACCCTGGTGGTCTACCCCACAGCGCCTCAGCTTAAGATCCGGGAGGCCAAGGCAAAGGTCCACAATCTGATCAGAAAGTACCACATCACCCTGATCAGCGTGGGCAACGGCACAGCCTCCAGAGAGTCGGAGCAGGTGATCACAGAGCTGCTAA
>CADBNQ010000241.1 GCA_902796045.1 uncultured Lachnospiraceae bacterium
CCAGTCATTGTCACTGACATAAATGTCCGTCAGGATCTGCTCGATCATTCCCTTGGTCTGGCCGTAGGGATTCGTGATCTGACCCTTAGGGCATTCCTCGGTGATGGGAACAAAAGCAGGATCCCCGTATACGGTCGCCGATGAACTGAAGACAATCTTTTTGCACTGGTATTCTCTCATCACATCACAAAGAATCAGGGAACCGGTGATGTTATTGTGGTAATAGGCAATGGGTTTCTCCACTGACTCTCCCACTGCCTTATAGCCGGCAAAATGAATGACGGCCCCGGGTTTTTCCCTCCTGAATACATCCTCCAGAAATGCTCTGTCAAGAAGATCGCCTTCATAGAATGTGAGTGTCTTCCCTGTGATCTTTTCTACTCTGTCAAGGGCTTCCCTGCAGGAATTAGACAGGTTGTCAATGACCACGACCTCATAGCCGCTGTCAAGCAATTCGACACATGTATGGCTGCCGATATATCCGGCTCCGCCTGTCACTAAAATCTTCATAATCCTCCTCCTTTATAATCACCTCTGTCTGTCACCAGATGACAGCCTGCCCTGCTCACCCTTTTTTCAAGGCAGCCAAGACAGCAGGCCGGATCTTCTCCGATGCAGATTTTATTGTCGTAGAGCACATAGTCTTTTCTGTTTTCAGCCGGGGAAAGATTGGGCATGATCACATTGGCTCCTGCCATCAGTCCCTTCTCCCGGCCCTGTGGATCCAGGGTGCCGAGCGCTGTCGTCGCAGGCAGGAGCACGCCCGGCAGCATGATCCGGATCAGGGAAAGAAGAAAGAGGGTGGTCTCCACACTTCCTGCCGGTTCTCCTGCATACATTGTGTCATGATGGGGGATAAAAGGTCCGATGCCCACCATATGGGGCCGAAGCTCCTGCAGGAACACAAGATCCTCAGCCAGGTGCAGGCTGGTCTGTCCCGGCGAACCCACCATCATGCCGGCTCCTACCTGATATCCGATCGCCTTTAAGTCCCTGAGACATCTCATGCGGTTCTCAAAGGACATGACCTGAGGATGCAGGCTTTGATAATGGCCTGCATCGGCTGTCTCATGCCGGAGCAGATAACGGTCTGCCCCTGCATCAAAAAGCCGCTGGTAGCTTTCTTTGGTCCTCTCCCCCAGGGAAAGGGTTATGGCACAGTCAGGATAGCTGCGGCGGATCTCGCTGACAATCTGTATCATCCGGTCATCATCAAAATAAGGGTCTTCCCCTCCCTGAAGGACAAATGTCCTGAAGCCCAGCTCATAGCCCTGCCCGCAGCAGGAGAGGATCTCCTCCCCTGTGAGCCTGTAGCGGTGAAGCTGGCGGTTATCCCTCCGGATCCCGCAATAGAAACAGTTGTTTTTGCAATAGTTGGTAAACTCGATGAGTCCCCTGATGTATACATCATGGCCATAGATCTTTTCCCGCAGAGCCACCGCTTCTTCCCGGATCCTGCTTAAAAGCTGCGGGTCCTGTTCATGGTCAAGCAGCAGCTGGTATCCGCTTCTGTCAAGCTTCCGGTCTCTTATGAACTTTTCCGCTGTTTCCATTAATAACGACAAAAGCTGCTTCTCCTTATTCATCGGACGCCCCGACATCTTCCCTGTCATAGTCTTCCAGAAAATGGTGTCTGATGCCGTCCTTCTTGTAGGCGATCACTGTGTTCAGATTCACGTTCTCCACACTTTTAAATATGTTCCCTTCTACAAAGGGATTGGTCTCTTTCAGGCTGGCGATCAGCCGTTTGATCTCGAGCCGTTTGGACTCTGTGCTGCCCTCTGCGTCTTCCCTGTTTTCCTCCGTAAACCTGCAGGCACACTGCAGAAAATGGAGGTCATTGGCATCCCTCCATGCCTTGATGTCCTCCTCCCTGATCAGGTACATGGGACGGATCAGCTCCATACCGGGGAAATTAGTGCTGTGAAGCTTGGGCATCATCGTCTGGACCTGGGCTCCGTAGAGCATGCCCATCAGGATGGTCTCTAGCACATCGTCATAATGGTGGCCCAGGGCGATCTTGTTGCATCCAAGGCTCTTCGCATAGCTGTAAAGACTCCCTCTGCGCATCCTGGCACACAGGTAGCAGGGAGAATGATCGATATGGAATACTGAATCAAAAATATCCGATTCAAAGATCGTGACGGGCACACCCATCAGTTTTGCGTTCCTTTCGATCGCCAGCCGGTTTTCTCTGTTATAGCCCGGGTCCATCACCAGGAATACCGTCTCAAAATAAAACTTATTGTGCCTCCTGATCTCCTGGAACAATTTAGCCATCAGCATGGAATCCTTGCCCCCCGAGATGCAGACGGCCACCCTGTCCCCTTCTTGCAGGAGGTCGTATGTGTTGATGGCCCTGGCAAATCTTGAGAAGAGTTTCCGGTGAAATCTCCTGGATCGGATGCTTTTTTCTATATCAAGTTGTCTTGTGCTCTCGGCTGCTCTCATATCTGATGTTTCCTTTTCCCTTCCGGCTATCATTATATAGGATTTCATCCGGTTTCGTCAAATCAGCCATCTGTTTCCTGTAAATCCTGCCGGAAAAAGCTTCATGAGGAAAGGGAACAAAAATGACGCCATCAGGGCAGACCGGCCGGAACATGGGGTCGGCGATCACCACATCAGCATCCCGGAGTTCTTCCCTGATCTCATCCTCGCTGGCAGGCGCTCGGACGCTGTCGGCAAGGAGTTGTGGATCTGCCTCCAGACAGCAGATGACCTCTGCTTTAAAGCCGTACTCCATCCGGAAGGCTTCTCTTAAGGACTGACAGATCACCGGCTCACCGATCAGGCAGACCCTGGCTCCCTCCCATAAGACAGAAGATGCCGGCGGGCTGCCTGCTGCGCAGGAAGGTTGTTCTGTCCTGTAGGATATACAGCTTTCTCCACCGGCTATGCACTCTCTCAGAGCGGAAAGAACCTGCTCTGCAAACAGGCCCGTCGGCAGGCCAGCGGCATAGGGGATATGGAAGCGCCGGTACAGTACCCTGGCTGCATCAATCCCCGCTGAGGACAGGACAAGGTTCACGTCAGCCTCTCCTGCTCCGGCAATCTCTTCCGGATCGGAGCCCATGGCCAGACAGCTTTGCACGGCAAAGCCATGGTCTTCCAGCAATTCTCTGACAGATGAAATCGTCCGGTTTACAGAAAAATCGAGAGGGGTAACACCCAGCAGATTCACCCTGGGGGTCCGGTGGTCCTGACTGGCCATGCTCTCAGCATTCCTGTCATGGGCCGGTCTATTTACCATGGTTTCGGCGACTTTTTCCAGGGCCATATTCACCCCCCGGATGTAGGAATGCATCCCGTTGGTGGAAAAATAATAAACAGGGATCCCCGTCTCTGCCTCGATCAGGTCTCCGATGGCCCGAAAATCTACTCCTGTCATGAAGGGGACAGGCGTCTGCAGGAGGGCAATAAAACGAGGGGACAGCTGACGGGCGGCCCGGCAGATATCAGTGATCAGTTTGTCATCACTCCCCATGATCGCATCCATCTCTGAAAGGCCGGAGATAAAGACCAGACTGTCC
>CADBNQ010000242.1 GCA_902796045.1 uncultured Lachnospiraceae bacterium
CTGATCAATTATTATATCCCTTACGGGTCTCTGCCTTTCATGTTAACCATCTCCTTTGACTTCATCTTAAATCAACCCACTATGTAGCTATCTATATGAACTCTTCAAGAGATTGAATGATCAAATCCAAATTATCCTGTAGATCGGATTCTAATTCTATTACGCAGATTATAATAATAAACTTATGTTCCCAACGGTCTACCCTCCATAGATTTTTAAAGCCAACTGTTTCTCTCTTCTTATGTTGTCTATATACTACATTATATCTTGTATTTTGTCAATCATTATTTTTACTTTTTAATTATTTTCAGAATTATTTATCCTGCTTGTACAATATTCCCATTTTGTTTTAAAATTTTGTCTTTTTTCTCATATTTCCCCCGTATCACCCCTTTATTTGCCGAAATCTTTGCCACACAATCTTTCAATCATGTGTTACAATATACCTAAGTAATCAACAAAGAGGGAGAAAACCATGAAGAGAATCTTACTGACCGCTATCGCATTGTGCGCATTTATACTGCCCCTTAACACCCGGGCCGGGGAGGTGGCACCTGCCGGAAAAGGAAAGGATATCAAGAATATCAAGCAGGAGCTGACAGAGACCGGCTATGTGAGGCTTAAGCCCGGCTGCACCTATTATCTTACAAGCTATATTCCCCTGCACGATAACAACACCATCAATGCTACCGGGGCAACAGTGATCGTCAGCAAGCATGCAACCAGAAATGATCCTGCTTTCTATAAGAAGGATTATTCCTCCATGAAGAATATCAAAATCATCGGCGGAACCTGGCTCTCAAACAAGAAAAAGGGGAATACAGGGACGACATTCAGTTTTGCCCACTGCCAGGACATCACCCTGGAGAACATGACCATCCGGACCACCAATGCGGAAGGACATGCCGTAGAACTGGTCAGCTGCAGAAATGTGATGATCAATAACTGCCAGATCACGGCCCAGGGCAAGGGAAAGTCTAAGAGCGTGGAAGAGATGGTGCAGATCGATGTGGCAGCTTCCAAAACAGCCCCCTTCCTTCCTAAACAATACCAGAACGGGCTTGCCTGTCAGAATGTCACAGTCAAAAACTGTACTATCACGGGGAACCGGGCAGTATGCTGCAACTATACGAAGAAGAACAAAAAGTTCCTGAACAGGTTCCATACCAATATTACGATCATGGGCTGCACCCTGACCGGAACAAAGTCTGAAGGACTGGCATTATTTAACACAGCATCTGCCGTAGTCAGGAACAATACGATCGTATCAAACAGCAAGCGGACAAAGACAGCGTATTCTATAGGGTGTCACGTTTCCATGTTTGGAAAAGCACCTGCATTTTCCAATGGCACGATCATTATTGAGGGAAACAAGATCAGAGGCGGCAGGCAGGGATTCTACCTGTCCTCCCACACCAAAACAAGATACGGGCATGTAACTCTGAAGAATAATGTCTTCTATGCAAAAAAAGGTCCGGCTTATGCTGCCATGATTGCTAAAAATACATCAAAAGTCAGCTCCGCCATCACCTCATTTTTGTTGAACAACGTCTATCAATAGAAATGGGGACGGTTCTCCGATTGGCGCCAATCGGAGAACCGTCCCCTTATTTGATACGTATTTTCACGGACTTCTTCACACCTGAACCATCTGTAGCCATCACTTTAATCTTGACAGTCTTTCCTTTTCCGGCTTCCTGGGCCCTGACGACTCCGGACTGGCTGACAACAGCATACTCCGTGTTAGAGCTGGTCCATCTGACCTTCTTGTTGACCGGCCTGCCTTTGCTGGTTTTCACTTTAACTTTCAGCTTAAGTTTCTTGCCTGCTTTGACAGATCTTTTTCCCTTAATGGTGATCTTCTTTACACATCCCTTCATGACCTTAATCTTCCAGGAAGCTTTCTTGCCGGAGCCATCAGCAGCAGCGGCAGTGACTGTGACGGACTTGCCTTTCGCTTTCTTCCTGATCTTCACAAGACCTGTCTCTGTAACAGTTGCGATCTTTGTGTTGGAAGATGTCCATTTGACCGTCTTATCTGACGCATAGGCAGGAAGCACTTCCGCAGTGAGCTGCAGCTTCTTCCCAACTGCAATCTTATGGGATAATCCGGAAATGCTGACAGAGTCAACATTGATCTTATCTACTTCACCTTTTCCTTCGAAAAAATAGGTGTCATAATATGTATCGTAGAGTCCAAGACAGGCATCCGCACCGGCATTTGTGGAAAGAGACTTCTCTATCACGGTCTCCCATGACCCGTACTTCTGATAGAAATACTCCGGCGTTCCTCCATTTTCATTACCGTATGTATCGAGATTGCTCTTTTTAGTTTTGGCAAGCTCCTCTTCTGTCTTACACTGTTCCAGGCGGATTTCATTTCTCCTGGTGCTGACAGCCCTGGCAATCTCTTCTGTAGAGCTGCCAGCTGATCTCATCCTGCTGATCATGGAGTAGAGTTCTTTTATACTTTCATGGTAATCTTCCCGTTCTTTTCTCATTTCCGAAACGACAGCCGGATCCGTCCAGTCATAACTGGCAAAAACGCCCAGACGTTTTGACTCAGGATTGGGCCTGTAGCCATAAACTGCGTTATCATCCTTTATAATATCTGCTGCCGCTTTAGGATTCTTCATCGGGTCATGATGATAAGCGAAGCCCCCATACTGTGCCGCAGCTATCTCCTCAGCAAATGCCGACATCGGATATGAAACCGAGGCCATGGCCACTATTAAAGTGATATAGATTATGATCTTTGCAGATTTTATCATCTTCATGCTGTCTCTCCTCATTCTCTTAGAACAAAGTCCTCAAATGTCACTTTAGCGCAAGCGCTGCTCCCAGTTCAAAGGCCTTCCGGCATTCCTGCGGAAATACCTCATCGTGTCTCTTCTGCTTTGCTTCCGGATCAAACAGCGTCCACGGCCAGTCCGTCTTGCTGTAATCCTTTAACTGCAATGTATCTCCACTAATAAATATCTCAGTCGGCCCCACAAAGCGGTTGAGAGTCTGCTGATAATTCTGCATCATATTCAGGTACATGGTATCCGGCGCATTACTCGTCATCATAAGCAGCACCGGAATCGGATGCTCATTGCAGCACGGCGATTCAATATTATATGTCAGGTTCTGGAAAATC
>CADBNQ010000243.1 GCA_902796045.1 uncultured Lachnospiraceae bacterium
GATAGAGGATGTGGTTACCCTGATAGGGCAGGATATGAATGAGAGGATCACTGTGGAGGAGATGGCGGATCTGGCAGGCAGATTCAACTATGAATTCGTCTGTGATATCAGCAAACGAGTCCCCAGAAAGTACCGGCAGGATGAAGGAACAACCCGGAAGAACTAAAGTAGATTATTATAAGGTGGAAGGCAGTCCGGGCGGGTCCCAGGACTGGTTTGAAGATTACTGGATGCGCATCGGGGGCTGCGGCGCGCTGACTGCGTGTGATCTGTCCATCTGTCTGGCTAAAAATATGGGCTGGACCCAATGCCGCCCCTTTGATCCCCGGCATATCAGCAGGGAGGATTACATCAGCTTCGGCATGACCATGAAACGCTATATCCGCCCCAGGCCGGGAGGGGTCATAAGAATAGCAACTTTTACATCAGGATTGGACCGCTATCTGAAATCCTGCGGTCTGGAGTCCCGATTTGCGGTCTGCCGGGGAAAGGAAGACTATGAGACAGCCTGCCAGTTTGTGAAAACCGCCATCGGCCGGGGCCTCCCGGTCAGCATCCTTCTTCTGAAACATAAGGACAGCCGGTTTAAGAATATCTCCTGGCATTGGTTTACGATCACGGGGTATGTGTTCAAAGGAGACCGTATGAAGATAGCCTATCATACGTATGGGGGAGTCTTCCAGGTGGATTTCTATGACCTGTGGCATACCGGTAAGCTTCTAAAGGGTGGAATGGTTACAGTGGACGAGGTAAAAAGAGTATAAAAAAGGATAAAAAAAGAGTTCCTCGAAGGAACTCTTTTGCATTACAGAACATATCAGTGGTCACTACAGAAGATATACCGGTAAATCAACGCCGAATCCATGATGAACGATTGTCATGTGTTCCAGTGTAATGCGTTCCAGTGTCATTTTTGTTAAACCAATCTGCATAACGATTCCCTCCCTGATTAATTTCTGTTGTTTTATTATAGCAAAAGAAAGCTGTTTTGAAAAGTTAATCTTGGTAGATTTTATGGTTTTTTTGCATCAGTTTGATGAATTTTTTTGTCATATCTGATGCAGTGAAGTGCACTTGAGCTGATAGAATCTGATAGTTAAAAGGGGGACGGAATATGATTCAGGATATCATGCCGAAAAGGTTTTATAATCAATATTGCCCAAAAGACCCGGAACCCCGGGATACGGTCTTCTTCTTTCGTGAGGGGAAGATACTTGCCGGGACAGATGAACATGGTTTTATCCGCTTTCCTGAGGTGAAGGACCTGCATCCTGAAGAAGGAGGAGAACCGGCTGACCGCCTGCTCCGCTACCTTTTTCGTATTGATGAAAGGGCCTGCTACCTTTGTGAGCCGGACTCTGATCTCATGGCAGAAGAGGCAGAAGGCTGGCAGTACCATCCCCTGAGGCTGCTGCGGAAATCTAAGCCTAAGGAGGCCTGCTTTGCGGCCATGACAGCCTGGCATCTGTATGTCTGGTACCGGGACAACCGCTGCTGCGGCAGATGCGGCAAGGCCCTTGTCCACGACCCGGGGGAGAGGCTGCTGGTCTGCCCTTCCTGCGGCAACCATGTCTATCCCCGGATCAGTCCGGCGGTCATAGTGGGGGTAACTGACCAGGACAGGATCCTCATGACCCGCTATGCCGGCAGGGAACATAAAGGCAATGCCCTGATCGCAGGTTTTTGTGAGATAGGGGAGACAGCGGAAGAGACTGTCCGCCGTGAGGTGATGGAGGAGGTTGGGCTGAAAGTAAAGAACATTCGCTACTATAAAAGCCAGCCCTGGGGATTTGCCGGGGATCTGCTGATGGGTTATTATTGTGAGGTGGACGGGGACAGGTCGGTCCGGCTTGATGAGGATGAACTGGAATCAGCCCGCTGGGTCAGCAGAAGTGAAATCGGAGACGAGCCTGCCCATGTCAGCCTGACAGCCGATATGATCATGCATTTTAAGAGAGAGGTCTCTGCCGGTCAGACGGAGGCTGCTGATATCCCTGCCCATATCCGGGGTACCTGGTACGGCCATACCCCCGGGATTCCTGACAGCAGGGAAGCCTATGCTGTTGTGATCCCTCTGATCGAGAGAGAAGGAGAGTACCACATTCTCTTTGAACAAAGGGCAGCAGGGCTGTCCCGTCAGCCGGGGGAGGTCTGCTTCCCCGGAGGAAGGATTGAGACCGGAGAAAGCCCGGAGGAAGCAGGTCTGCGAGAGACGGCGGAGGAGCTGCTGGTGGACACGGACCAGATTGAGATCCTGTCGGCTCTGGATGCCCAGATGGGCCCATCCGGCGCGCCTGTCTGGCCCTTTGCCGCTGTGCTGCATGAATACAGGGACACTTTCAGTGAGGATGAGGTGGCCAGGGTGTTCACCATTCCCCTGTCATGGTTTGGGGAAAACAGTCCCAGACGCTGCAAGACCGAGCTGGTCACCAGGCCGGGGGAGGATTTTCCCTATGAGCTGATTCCGGGAGGGAGAGAGTATCCTTTCCGCAGAAAAAAACAGGAGGTCATCTTCTATGAGACACCGGAAGCAGTAATCTGGGGTGTGACGGCAAAGATCACGGATGAATTCCTGAAAAAGCTGTAGAAGAAGGGAGCATATCAAACGCAGGGCTGCCGGTGTAATGCAGAGGCTGCCGGAGGATGCATGAGGCTGACTTTGTACCGCATGAA
>CADBNQ010000244.1 GCA_902796045.1 uncultured Lachnospiraceae bacterium
CAGGTCAAGGCAGCTCCTGCCAAGGTGAAGGTAAAGAAGAAAACGACCATTATCGTGACCGGCAACAAGGGAGCCGTCACCTTCAAGTCTCTGAGACCTTCCCTGGCTACAGTAAACAGCAAGGGAGTTGTTAAGGCAAAGAAGAAGACCGGTACAGCCCTTATCCGGGTAACCGCAGCCGCAACAGCAGGCTATGACCAGACCTCTGTCCGTCTTGAGATTCCGGTAACCGGCAAGGAGCTCACCAAAAAGAACACAAAGCTCAGGCTCTCTGATACATCCTTTGTCTATGACGGAGATCCCCATAAGCCGACCGTAAAGGTGAAGTACAGAGGGAAAACTCTGAAGAAGAAAAGAGATTATAAGGTGACCTACAAGGATAACGTTGAGATCGGCAGGGCTTCTGTGACTGTCACCGGTGTCAACAAGTATTCCGGAAGCGTGACAAGCTATTTCTATATAACCGATGAACCTGAATCGATTGATGATGAGGATTATGATGTTACACTTTCAGATGACTGGTTTGTCTATGACGGCGATTATCAGAGACCAACTGTCACGATCAAATATAACGGTAAGAAGCTGAAAAAAGACAGGGATTATACAGTGACTTACTATGATAACAAGAACGCCGGAAATGCTAAGATCCTCATTAAGGGTAAAGGAGACTACACCGGAAGAAGGACAGAGACCTTCACGATCAGCAAAGCACCACAGAGCAACTTTACCGCAAGGCTGACAAGCAGCACCATATCAGTTGGCGGGACTACAAGGATCATGGCATCCGGGGCCAGAGGAAATGTGAGCTTCTCTTCTAACTCTCCGACCTATGCCAAACATATGGGCAGCGGGATCTTCAAAGGACTGAAGAGCACGAAGAATTATGTCACTGTCACTGCGACAGCATCAGGTGACGAGAACTACAAATCCAAGACAGTCACCCTTAAGCTGCGCATCAACTGATGAACCTGTCACAGAATCTATAAGAATTGTTATCGGAGCCGCCGCACGTTGTGCGGCGGCTTCTTAATAGTTGACAAATTATGATTTGATGATATAATGGGATAAGCTTTTTCAGACAGTTTTATAGTTTATAATTCGTAGAAAAGGACAGTACATGGAGGTGCCTGTTCAAGCCAGAGAGGGATACCTGTCGCCATCCGGCCATCAGCCGGGGAGGGCATGACAGGCTGGAAGTATCCGTATGAACAGCTCCATGGAAGACCACCTTGGAGAGATCTTTAATCAGATCCGGCTGACACCGTTATCGTCACAATGAGCTGATCCGCTGCCATGAGTTTTAGTATAGTGCGCATCGGATAATCAGGGTGGAACCGCGAGTATATCGTCCCTGCTTTGTATCTTGGTACAAAGCAGGGCTTTTTTCATATATAGAGGGGAGGAGATCCTTGGCACAAGAGAAAAAGAAGAGCAGATTTGGCATCCGGACCTTCTTCCGAAGCAAATCAGGGATGTATTTTCTGCTCTTTATGGAAGTTTTGCTGCTGGCAGCATTTGTTGCCATGCCGGATTTGTATTATGATCCTGATGCAGCCACATTCCTGATGAGATTCTATGCAGATTCGATCACGATCTGCGGTGTGGCCTGGCTGCTGCTTGTCTTCCTCACTGTGAAGAAGTTCAACCTGTCAGAAAAAACCAACCGCCGGCTGACCCTGCTGGCAGGGGCGGCTGTACCGGCTGTCTGTTTTCTGTGGCTTGAACTGTACAATCATATGCAGTTCTGGGTACCTATACTTCAGATACCTCCGCTCTACCTGCTGCTTGACCTGATCATCTATTATCTGATATTTCTGCTCCTTTTGCTGCTGGCCAACAGCATCAGGAACGCTTCCATATGGATGGTGCTGGTGACAGCCTTTTTCGGGATCATGAATTATGAGCTGACGATTTTCAGGGGGATGTCATTTATAGCATCAGATATTTATTCCTTTATCACGGCCCTGTCGGTATCCAACACATACCGGTTTTATATTGACGTGGATACGGCAGAGTTTTTTATGATAGCCCTTGTCCTTTGTGCCCTGCTCTTTAAGCTTAAGAGCACCAGGTTATTCCGCTGGAAGGGGAGGCTGGCCTTTGCCGGAGTGTATGTTCTCCTGTTCGCTCTCTTCTGCAATATTTACGTCACCAGCGACTTTCTGAAAAACATCGGGGTGGATTTCAGGGTCTATCATCCTCAGTTCAAGTATCGGTACTATGGAACCCTGCTGACAACGGTGAGGACATTCGGATATTTGCATGTGGAAGAGCCCGAGGGCTACTCGGCCAAGGCAGTAAAGGAGCTGATCAGGAGCCAGGAAAAGGATGATGAAAGCGGAAATGATCCCGCGGTCCTGCCGCCGGGAGGGAAGAGTCCCAATGTGATCGTGATCATGAATGAGTCTTTTGCCGATCTGAAGGAGATCGGTGACCTGGAGGTCAGCACGGATTATATGCCTTTCTTCAGAAAACTGAAGAAGAATACTATCAAGGGCTATACCTATTCGTCCGTATTTGGTGGAAATACCGCCAACTCGGAGTATGAATTTCTCACCGGGAATACCATGGCATTTCTGCCGGATAATTCCGTGCCCTACCAGCTGTTTCTGCGCAATGAAGTTCCGGGACTGACCTATACCCTGAAGGATCAGGGCTATAGCCCGGCCCTGGCCCTTCACCCTTATTTCAAGACCGGGTACAGCCGCTATAAGGTTTATCCTCTGATGGGTTTTGACTATTTCTATACATCGGATAATTTTTCAGTATTTACAGATGCGGTGAACTATCATATCACGGATTTTGAGGATTATAAGAAAATCATCAAGCTCTATGAGCTTGACAGGAACATCAGTCCGGACAGTCCCTTTTACATGTTCAATGTGACCATGCAGAACCACGGCAGCTACGACGGCAGCACCTTTGAGACGGGCAGCGAGGTTGAACTGAACGGCAGATTCCAGTATTTCTATAAGACAAGGCAGTTCCTGAACATGATGAAAATGTCTGATGATGCCCTGAAATATCTGGTAGATTATTTTGAGGAGACTGATGATCCCACAGTCATCGTTTTCTTCGGAGACCATCAGCCGGACCTTGATGAATACTTCTACAATGCACTTCTGGGTACGGAGATCCAGAATCTGGAAGGAGAATCGCTGGAACAGCTCTACAAAGTTCCTTTCCTGATCTGGGCCAACTATGACATACCGGAACTGACTGTAGACCGCACCAGCAACAATTATCTGAGCACCTACCTGGCAGAGATATCAGGAATCCGACAGACAGGATACCTGAAATTCCTGACAAAACTGCGTGAGGAGATCCCCTGCATCAATGCCATCGGCTACTGGGGCAGGGACGGGAAGTTCTATGAGACAGATGACAGCTCATCTCCTTACTACGACCTGATCAGGCAGTATCATCTGCTGGAGTACAATAATGTTTTTGGAAAGGATGAACGGCAGGATGCCTTCTTCTTTCTGGATGACCATAAAAAAGACCATAAGAACAAAGGAGAGTAAAAGATGATTATTACATTAAAAGATGGTACAACGAAAGAATACGCCCAGCCCATGTCAGTGATCGATATCGCTGCCGATATCAGCGGAGGGCTCGCCAGAGCAGCCTGCGCCGGAGAAGTGAACGGACAGGTGGTGGACTTAAGGACAATCGTATCGCAGGACAGCGATGTGAATATCCTCACCTTTAATGATGAGAAGGGCAGGCTGGCTTTCCGCCACACGGCATCCCATGTGATGGCTCAGGCTGTCAAACGCCTGCATCCTGAAGCCAGGATAACCATAGGCCCTGCCATAGAAGATGGGTTCTACTATGATTTTGACATGGCCCCATTAACCCGTGAAGACCTTGATGCCATCGAGAAAGAGATGAAAAAGGTTATCAAGGAAAACCCGCCCATCGAGCGTTTTGAGCTTCCCAGGGAAGAAGCTGTCGCCCTGATGAAGGAGAAGGATGAACCTTATAAAGTTGAGCTGATCGAAGACCTCCCTGAGGATGCGGTGATCAGCTTCTACAGGCAGGGGGACTTTACGGACCTCTGCGCCGGGCCTCATCTGATGAATCTGAAACCGATCAAGGCCTTCAAGCTGACCTCCTCCTCAGGGGCCTACTGGCGGGGTGATGAGAAGAACAAGATGCTTACCCGTATCTATGGAACAGCTTTTACCAAAAAAGCCGACCTGGAAGAGAGATTAAAGTATCTGGAGGAAATCCGGCTCAGAGACCACAATCGTCTGGGCAGGGAGATGGAGCTGTTTACAACGGTTGATGTCATCGGCCAGGGACTTCCCCTGCTGCTGCCCAAGGGCGCAAAGATGATCCAGACCATGCAGCGTTGGATCGAGGATCTGGAGGACAATGAGTGGGGTTATGTGAGGACAAAGACCCCTCTCATGGCCAAGAGTGATCTGTACAAGATTTCCGGTCACTGGGATCACTACCAGGATGGCATGTTTGTACTGGGTGACCCGGACAATGATAAAGAGGTCCTGGCCCTGCGTCCGATGACCTGTCCCTTCCAGTACTACTGCTACAAGAACAGACAGAGGTCTTACCGTGACCTGCCCTACAGGATGAGTGAGACATCCACCCTCTTCCGCAATGAGGATTCCGGGGAGATGCACGGACTGACCCGTGTCCGCCAGTTTACCATCTCTGAGGGACACCTGATCATCCGGCCGGACCAGACAGAAGAAGAACTGAAGAGATGTCTGGACCTGACTCAGTATGTACTGAAAACCCTGGGTCTTGATAAGGAAGTGACCTACCGCCTGTCCAAATGGGATCCGGACAATAAAGAGAAATACCTGGGCGATGAGGACTACTGGGAAAATACCCAGGCACAGCTGCGCCAGCTCCTGACGGAATCCGAAGTAGTATTTACAGAAGCAGACGGGGAGGCCGCTTTCTACGGTCCCAAGATTGATATACAGGCGAAAAATGTTTACGGAAAAGAAGATACCATGATCACCATTCAGCTTGACTGCTATATCGCTGATGTTTTCGACATGTACTACATCGACCAGAACGGTGACAAGCAGCGGCCGTACGTCATTCACAGGACATCACTGGGCTGTTACGAGAGGACCCTTGCATGGCTGATCGAGAAATATGCCGGCAAGTTCCCCACCTGGCTCTGCCCCGAACAGGTCCGTATCCTGCCGATCTCAGAGAAATACGCTGAGTATGCCGGCCAGGTCGATCGGGAGCTCAAGAGAAACGGTATCTTAAGTACGGTGGACAACCGTTCTGAAAAGATCGGCTATAAGATCCGGGAGGCCAGGATTGCCAAGCTGCCATATATGCTGATCGTTGGAGCCAGGGAGCAGGAAGAAGGTCTGGTTTCCGTCAGAAGCCGTTTTGCCGGAGATGAGGGCCAGAAGCCTCTGCAGGATTTTGTCGCTGACATTTGTGAGGAGATCCGTACAAAAGCCATCCGCGAGGAGCAGGAACAGGATCAGCAGGCCTGATTCTGACAGGTGAAATAGCCTTTTTACATTTTGTGAAATAATGTGATTTTTTGTTTCGTCCCGCGGATTCTTTTATAACACTATGACAAGAAAGAGCAAACGAAAGGCATGAATTATCCAATTTTATAACTAGAATGTTTACAGGCATTGTGATATACTTTTATTAGTTATTATTCTGAGTTATTCTTTAATCTTAATCGTATTTCATAAAAAGGAGCATGTAGGATGGACATTAGAGATTTATTGCCAAAGGATACAGAAGGAAGACTTCGTATAATTCAGGAGACTGTTCCCGGCCGCCAGATTACGCTGGCACACGTGATTACCAGTCCGAAACCTATTGTTTACCGTAAGCTCGGCCTGAATCCGGATATCGATTTTGAACGTTCTGCGATCGGGATCATCACGGTCACACCCAGTGAGTCTGCCGTAATCGGAGCAGATATCGCCATCAAGAGCGGTGATGTCTATCTGGGATTCGTTGACAGGTTCAGCGGTACTTTGATTCTCACAGGCCGTATCTCTGCAGTGGAGTCCGCAGTGAAGGCTGTGATCCATTATTTCCAGACCGATCTTGGCTATGCAACCTGTCCTGTAACGAAGAAATAATTCCTGCCTGGCCGCGACAGCCATACTGTTCGAATCCGAGGCTGATGAAATTAGGTGATTGATGCATGCGTAAGATTATGTTTGTGGGCCGGAGTGAGTCCGGCAAGACGACGATCATGCAGGCAATGAGAGGCGAGAAAATTACATACCACAAGACACAGTATATCAACCATTATGATGTTGTGATCGATACACCGGGAGAGTATGCCGAGACCAAGGAGCTTTCCTCCGCGCTTGCCATCTACGGGTGCGAGGCCAATATCATCGGGCTTCTGATGAGTGCTATTGAGCCTTATTCCCTGTATCCGCCCAATGTGGTTTCCGTCAGCAATCGTGAAGTGGTTGGCGTGGTCACCAAGATTGATCACTGGGCTGCCGATCCCGAACAGGCTGCCGAGTGGCTCCGGATTGCTGGCTGCAAGAAGATTTTTTATACCAGCGCCTATACAGGAGAGGGGATCGCGGAGATTCTGGAATACCTGAAAGATCCCATCGATGTGCTTCCTTGGGAAGAGGCCAAGGCGGAGTACGATCATATCGGATATGGTCCGGGTGAAAGCGAGAAGATGACCCGGAAGCTGGAGAGGGCACTTTCTCTTTAAAGTGCTGGTCAACTTGAGATAAACCTGCTATAATTTGTTTTATAGCAGGTTTTTTTCGCTTTATAGGATATTACGATTTCCTATAAAGCGAATCCCTCCGGGAGCTGCACACGCCGCACAAAGGAAGGCAGCTGTGCTGCCGTGCGGCGGCGCGCAAAGTCCTGCTTCGCTCATCCCTCAAGATTGAGGGACAGGGGAGTTGATGTCCGCTTGCGGACTTTGATCTTAATATAAACAGGAGAAACAGATGGCTGCCATAGACAATGACTGGAAGGAAGCCCTGAAAGAGGAATACAGGAAACCATATTACAGAGATCTGTACCTGACAGTCAGCAGGGAGTACAGGGAAAGGGAGATCTTTCCCCCGTCTGATGAGATTTTTAATGCATTCCATCTCACTCCCTTAAAAGATGTAAAAGTGGTGATCCTGGGACAGGATCCCTATCATAACAGGGGGCAGGCACACGGACTTTGCTTTTCGGTGAGACCTGAGGTGGAGATTCCTCCTTCTCTGGTCAATATCTATCAGGAGCTGCATGATGATCTGGGCTGCCGGATTCCTGACAATGGCTGTCTGGTCAAGTGGGCCAGGCAGGGAGTGCTCCTCCTCAACACGGTCCTTACTGTCAGAGCGCACGAGGCTAACTCCCACAGAGGGATTGGCTGGGAGGAGTTTACAGATGCGGCGATCCGTCATCTGAACATGCAGGACAGACCCATTGTCTTTATGCTCTGGGGCAGGCCGGCCCAGAGCAAGATGAGGATGCTGGACAATCCCAGACATCTGATCCTCACCGCCCCGCACCCGAGTCCTCTTTCAGCCTACAGAGGCTTTTTCGGATGCAGGCATTTCAGCCAGGCCAATGAATTTCTGCGTTTTCATCAGCTGGAACCTATTGACTGGCAGATTGAGGATATCGGTGCGCAGACTGCGCGGATTTGTACGGATGAATCCGATTAAAAAAGAGAGGTGTACTAAGTGATTATATATGTTATACGTCATGGGGAGACCCGGATGAACATCGAAGGAAGGCTTCAGGGCAGGGTGGACGAGCCTCTCCTTGACAGCGGGCGTGAACTTGCCCGGCTAACCGGAGAAGCCCTTGCCGATGTTCCTTTTGATCTGGTCATAACCAGTCCCCTTTCCAGAGCAAAGGAAACAGGAATTCTGGCTGTATCAGCTTCTGCGAGGAAACAGGGGAAGGAGATTCCTGTCATAGTAGACAGCCGGCTGATGGAAATCGACTGGGGAAGCTGGGAGAGCTGCGGATGTGTTCCGGATAACTATTCAGTACCGGTCAGCAGGGAGACCTACAGCCGCTTTATCTCAGATGCCATTCATTTTGAAGGGGCTCCCGATGGGGAGTCTATCAGGGATGTCATCAGGAGGACCGGGGAGTTCTACCAGGACCTGATCCACAGTCCTGCCTGGCAGGACAAGACCATCCTTGTGTCTACCCATGGGTGCGCCATGAGAGCCCTGCTGAACCCTCTTTACGATGACCCTTCTGATTTCTGGCAGAGCCATGTACCCTACAACTGCGCGGTGAACATCATCGAGGCAGACCAGGGCCGGTCACGTTTTCTTGCAAAGGATGTCATTTATTATGACGAGTCACTTTGCTTTAACCCTTATAAATCATTGGATGATACAGAATCTGAAAAGGATGAATCACTGGAGAAAGGAGGAGGATCAGCTGTGAAGGTTCTTTGTGTAGAGTATCCGAAATGCACAACATGCAGGAAGGCAAAGAAATGGCTCACTGATCATCATGTGGACTTTGAGGATCGCCATATCGTGGAAGACAATCCCACCATAGAGGAACTCAGGTCCTGGCATGAGATGAGTGGTCTGCCCCTGAAGCGGTTTTTTAATACCAGCGGGCAGGCATACCGCCAGAACAACATCAAGGATAAACTGCCGGGTATGACACAGGAGGACCAGTATGCATTGTTGGCAACTGATGGTATGCTGGTTAAACGTCCGATCATTGTTGGAGAGGACTTTGTACTGGTAGGATTCAAAGAGAAAGAATATGAGGAGAAATTATGAGAAGAAGAGTTAAATTGTTATTTGTCACAGGACTTCTGGCAGCCTGCATGATGCTGATCGCAGCCTGTGGAGGAAAGAAATTTGATGCATCCGGCTATGTCAAATCCTTTATGGACATGCTGACCAAAGGCGAGGTAGAGGAGTACATGGAGTTTACCGGCCAGTCCAAGGATGAAGCCATGGAAGACTATAACGCCATGACGAATGCCATGATGGAAACGGTTGCCAAGTCTGGTGTCTCCAAGGAGACTCAGGAGCGTTTTAAAGATGTGTATGTAAAGATTCTTGCCAAATCAAAATACACGGTAAAAGACGCTGTTGAAAAGGATAACGATGGCTATTCGGTTGACGTTGTGATCGAGCCCATCACCGGCCTTTATGATGGCCTTACGGAAGAGCTGCAGACAGAGGTCACCGAGTATGCCACCCAGCTGGTCCAGAGCGGTAAGGAGTACGACCAGGATGAATTGAATGAATATGCCTTCACCCTGATGCTTGACAAGATGGAAGAGCGCATTGACAATCTGAGCTATGGTGAGCCACAGACCATCACGGTAGAGATTGAGAAGGAAGATGGCACCTACAAGATTGACGATGAGGAAGAGGTCGGAGCAGAAATCGGAAGGACTTTGATCGACACATCTTCTCTGCAGTAGCTGACAGCGAGCGAAGAAGATAGTGACCAGATTTGAATGTGACATAAAAGAGAACCAGATAAATAAGGCGAAGAGGAGGGGGATTAATCTTTCCCCTCCTCTTTGCCTGCTGTAAAGAAGGCCGGATCCAGGCGGACAGAGTGCCCTGTTTTCCGGCACCGGGCTGGGAGAGACAAACATGCAGACAAAACCATTTACTGAGCATAATACGTTTCATCTTCGATCCTGGATCGATGGAACCGGGAGGGCAGAGGGTACAAATATTGTATGCCAGATTACAGAATATGCGGACTTTCACCGTATGATGGCCCCGGTGATCGCAGATGCCCTGAGCCGGGGCAGAGAGGTTGGCTATATCCATTTTTCTGAAAGGGACAGCTTTTGGGACCTGCCGGAAGAGGTGAAGGTCCATATGGTACATCTGACACACAGGTTTGAGGCCTTTACCATGGAAGTTTCAGGTATTATCAGGGCATCAGGCTCCGGAAGCCTGCTGATTTTTGACTGCCTCTCTGAACTGCAGGAGGCCTGGGCTACTGATCTGATGATGGAGAATTTTTTCCAGGTGATCACACCCCAGATACACAGATGCCATATCACAGCCCTGTTTCCCCTGATCAGAGGGATGCACTCTTCCTATGCCAATGAGGAGATCCGGAAACACACAGAGGTCTTTCTTGACCTTTATTCTGATTTTAAGAATCTTTACATGCGCCCTCAGAGGATCGGGGAGATGACAACCGGGGATTGTTTTATGCCTCATATTTTCCATGAGGAAACCGGGAAGTTCAGTCCGATCCTGGATGGAGTCCAGGTCAGCAAATTCCAGCGGGCGCTCAATTTTAACGCCCGGGCCAGGAGAGACCAGAATCTTGACAGCTGGGACCGCTTCTTTGACAGGGCCCAGAGGGACTATGAAGAGGGCAGGGATATATCCGCCGACATGGATACCATGTGTGACATCATGATGAGCCGTGATCAAAAGATCAGGGATATGATCAGAAACCATTTCAGGGCGGAGGACTATTTCTTCGTGAAGGAACACATGGTGGGGACGGGACTGATCGGGGGAAAGGCATGCGGCATGCTGGTTGCCAGGAAGATCATTGAGAATCTTTGTCCTGACATCTATGACCGGCTGGAGCCCCATGATTCTTTTTATATAGGGTCTGATGTCTTCTACACCTATATCGTGGAAAATGATTTCTGGAACCTGCGTATGCAGCAGAGGACCAGGGAAGGATATTTTGATGCGGCAGAAGAACTCCATGACAAGCTGCTGGAGGGTTCTTTCTCGCCCAAGCTGAAGGAAGAGTTTATCAGGCTTTTGGAGTACTATGGACAGGCTCCGGTCATCGTCCGGTCCAGCAGTATTCTGGAGGATGGTTTCGGGAATGCCTTTGCAGGGAAATATGACTCTGTATTCTGCGCCGGCACGGGCAGTCTGGAGGAAAGACTGGAAGATTTTGAAAATGCCATCCGAACTGTGTATGCGAGCACCATGAGCAAGTCTGCCCTGGACTACAGGATCCGCCGTGGTCTGGAGGACAGGGATGAGCAGATGGCCCTGCTGGTCCAGAGGGTTTCCGGATCCCATTATGGTGAATACTATATGCCCTGTGCCGCCGGTGTGGGATACTCTTACAGTACCTATCGCTTTCTCGAGGCCCTGGATCCCAGGGCGGGGATGCTGCGGCTGGTCATGGGCCTTGGCACTTCTGCCGTGGACCGGATGGAAGGATCCTATCCCAGGATGGTCTCTCTGGATAAACCCCAGGCAACAGCATTCAAATCAGTGGAAGAGCATCATCGCTATTCCCAGCAGAATATCGAACTGATCAATAAAAAAACCGGCAGACTGGAGCAGCTGCCCCTGCTCCGGGTGAAAGAGGAACTGCCGGATTGTCTTGTCCGGATCCTGCTCAGCCATGATACACAGGCAGAACGCCGCTTCCGGGACAGGGGAAGATGGAGGGACGTCTTCTTTATCACCTGCGAAGGACTGGTGGCCAACCAGGATCTTATGGGGGATATGCGGTGGCTCATGTCGGCGATCCAGGAGGAATACGGACAGCCGGTGGACATAGAATTCGCCATGAACCTTTCTGAGGACGGGGAGTATATCATCAATCTCCTGCAGTGCCGGCCCCTTCAGGTCTTTAAAGATACCGGCCGCACTATGATACCGGCTGACCTGTCCGAACAGGACCTGCTGCTGGACTGCAGGCACTCTTCCATGGGCATGTCCCAGACCTTAAGGGCAGACTATATCGTTTATGTGGATCCCGTGGCTTATTATGAGATGCCCTATAATGATAAAAACAAGATAGCAAAGATCATCGGAGAAGTGAACTGGCATTTCAGGGGAAAAGGCAAACATATGCTGCTGATGGTTCCCGGACGGATCGGGACATCCTCACCGGAGCTGGGCGTTCCTACAACCTACGCAGACATCAGTGAGTTTGCCGCAATTTTTGAAATCGCGGAATCCCGGGTTGGGTACAGCCCGGAGCTATCCTACGGCAGCCATATATTCCAGGACCTTGTGGAGAACAATATTTTGTATGCAGCAGTGTTCGAGGATGAAAGAACGGCTGTATTTGATCCGGATAAACTGAAAGGGCTCCCGGACAGGCTCTCTGAGATTGTCAGAGATGACAGCTGCAGGGACATCATCCACCTGTATGATTGTTCAGGGAACCCATTTGTACTGTACCATGACCTGATGAATGAGCGCTTAGTGATCACAGGGGAAGGAGTGTAGTTCATGCAAAGAATTCTGAATAAAGATAAAAGAGCAGCGGACCTGCTGCGCAGAAGACCAGAGCTGCTGACGGACTCCATGATGGTCCCTGCTTTTACGGCACGCAGTAAGAGGGTGCAAAAGAGGATAGAAGAGCTCTTTTCTTCAAGAGACAATCTGGTGTCGCTGATGGAGATCCTCCAGCGGGAGGACTGGAGGCAGATGCGGGCCTACCTGACCGTGCTCAAGGAGTATCTGCCCGTGCTGGATGCCGATAAGCAGGACATCATTCTTGACTTCCTCTATGATATGCTTTCTCATCAAAGTGGTATGGTCAGGAGGATAGCTGCCAGGACATACGGGTACCTGCTGGCTTTCCGGCACAGGGAATACGGTTATGATCCCGGCCGGTCGATCCATCGGATTCTGTTTCCTGGCACGACCGTATCTCTGGCAGAAAGGAGAAAGATCAATTATCAGCTGAGGTATGTTCTTCTGGGATATGATGAGCTGGCAGATGAACGCTCCAGAAAACATGTCCTGAACCATTATGCCGGATATTTTAAGTCCAGCCGCTGGGATAAGGCGACCTGCTTCTACCTGATCATGGGAATCACAGATATCCCCTGCGATGACTGGAGCAACCTGCAGAAGTACCACATCTTCAGCTTTCTGAGAAACCATATCAGGGGAGATCATGAGGAAGTGCGCCTGGCTGCCCTCTATCTGCTGGACCGCTGGCTCGGACAGGGCTGGAAGATATCTGACGAGATCCGGCAATATCTGCTGGAGTCCGGCAGCCAGGAAGGTTCAAAGTATTGTGAAAGATACCTCATCGCCAGAATTCACAATGCGGTAACCGGCAGCGGGTCCCTGTCTGAAGCAGAGCCGGATTATGAAGATATCCTGACCCTCTTTCAGGAGAACCAGCATTCTCATGCCCTGTGGATCAACAAGATCCTGAATCTCTCTATTCTGAAGGAATATTTTTACAGAGTGCAGGAGAGCGGGGAGGATGAAAGAGGATACGGTTATCAGTATGCGAATCATCTGATCAACATGCTGAGGCTGAATAAGCAGGCAGTGGTTTTCCTGCAGGCAGGCAGTGATCTGACAGAGATTATGCCCGGCCTGCAGCCTCTGCAGAAGTTTGAGATCGTCAAAGATATCCTCCAGTCTCTCGAAAATATAGATGATTATTATAATTTTACAGCTCCTTTTGCCGGGCGGGCCTTTCTCACCCTTGATCCGGCTGATCAGATGGAGCTGATTCCCAGGCTGTGGGAGCTGGCTGACCGGTCGGATGCCCCGGTGGTTAATACCAGTCTTGAAGTGGTGGCAGAGATCCTGAAAGCCTATTATCTCTATATGAACAGCCACCTGAGCCGGAAGCCTGAGGAGGAAGACCTGCTGAGAGACATAGATTTGAGTCTCTGCTCGATCTTGTCGACCGGGATGGCCAGCTATAAGCCCAGGATTGCAAAAGAAGCATTTTTCCTGACCGGTCAGAGCGTCTTTGCTCAGGTAGAGATCACTGAACCCTGTGCCATGACCTCCCTGCTGAGGCTGGCCAGAAAAGCCCTGATCAGCCTGAGCAGAAAGAAGGCGCCAGCCAATGATTTCTATAATTACACTGCCATAAAGCATGTGGCGGACAATCTTGCAGCCCACGCGGCAGAGATTGAAAAATGTAAGAAGCCAAGAAAGATTGCCTTTTTCTCAGGCAGTTTTGATCCTTTCTCCAGGGGACATAAGGCTATAGCCCAGGAGGTGGCCCGGATGGGTTATACAGTTTATCTGGACACCCATGATTTTGCCTGGTATAAAAAGCTGCAGCCCAAGGAGATCCGCCGTCAGATCATGTATCTGTCGATCTCCGACCTGGAGAGCGTCCTGCTCTTTCCGAAGGACTATCCGGTCAGCATAGAGAATCCGGAAGATCTTGCCTTCCTGCGGAGCCTTTTCCCCGGTGAGGAGGTTACCATTGTTACAGGCAGTGATGTGATAGAGAACTGTGAGGCCTACTGGAAAGAACCCTGTGAACACTCGATCCACACTTTCCCGCATATCATTTTCCAGAGGGGAGCAGGAATTGACCGGGATCTGGTGGATTCACTGATTCAGGGGGAAACCCTCTTTCTCCGGGTTCCTTCCTATTATGATTCCATGACCTCCCTGGAGATTCAGAAACAGATTGCTCTTGGCAGGGATATCTCCGGTATGGTAGACAAGCAGGTAAAGAACTATGTGCTGGATCAGAAGCTTTACAGGGATGAGCCCATCTATAAAAAGATTGCCAGGACCCGTGAAGTGGAGTTTATCAGGCCCGAAAAAGGGCTGGATGGTCATTGGCTGTATATGGAAGAAACGAAGAGGGGAAAGCCTGCCGTAGTCAGTGCTGTCTCCTGGCGTGAAAGCAGCGCTTTTGATCTGACCGGTGAGGATACCCGGCCTGAGATGCTAAATAAGGTCAGGGAGACCGGCACAGAGATGCTTCTGGAGATTACAGGCATCTATGGGCCTGTTCAGGGAAATCTGTCCTCAGGGGCAGGCATACATCTACAGGGCCATAGGGCGGAGAGGTCGGATATGGACAACGGCATCATCGTCTGCAATGAACTTCTTGCTTCCTACCAGAAAGAAGGCTGGGCTCTGGCAGTTTATCTGGGAGAGGACCCTGAAGAAAAAAAGATCCTTCAAAGCTTTGGCTTTGTTTCCGGAGGAAAAGACTGCCTGTATGTAGATCTGCGCCACCCTGTCACCATGTTTTATGATGCGGATTCTTTTATCAAAGAGCCTTATTATGGAGATGAACTGATAAAGAAGGTGATGGACGCAGGGAAAAACAGGATCAGGGAGGTACTGCCCCTCCTGTATCCCGGGGACCTGATCCTCCAGTTTGACGCAGCTGTGATCAACCACAGGATGATCAGGATGATCACCATGGCTAACCATGTGGCCGGCTGGCAGGAGGCACCGGTGGAGGAAGATGGCAGCCCGCAGACCTACGAGCATTTCGGAAAGAAGATGTGCGTCACTTTCGGAAAACTCCTGAAAGGAGTTCTGGTTCCCAATACAGTGACCAGGGAGCTCTATGTAGAGAAGTTGTACGCAAATGATCTGCACACCTTTGAGATTCGGGAATTTCCGGATTATGCCTCTCTGAGAACCCAGATCCGTACAGTGAAGTCTTTCAGGAGACCGGCAATTTTTGTTGATGATTTATTCCATAAGGGATTCCGCATGCAGAAGATCGGAAAGCTTCTGAAAGAAGAAGGTGTGGAAACAGATACCTTTATAGTGGGCGTCCTCTCCGGCCAGGGCCGGATGCTGGCTGAAGAACAGCATCTTGAGGTGGAAGCTCCCTATTATGTACCAGGTATGCAGGCCTGGATCGTCGAGTCGGACCTGTACCCCTTTGTGGGAGGGGACGGCATTATGACCGAGGCAGAAAAACAGGAAGGTCTGACAGGCCTGCCATCTACCAACCTGATCCTTCCCTACCAGCTTCCTGCTTTTCTCAAAGACAGCAGTCTGGAAGTCATATACCAGCTTTCAGAGACTGCGCTGGTCAATGGCAGGGAATTGTTCCAGGCTCTGGAGAAGCTGTATCAGAGGGAACATCTCCGCTCCCTGACATTCGGCAGGATTGGAGAGGTCATGGCAGAACCCAGGTATCCTGAAGGAACAGTCTCGGAGAGGGATAATGACCGGCTTGTGTCAGAGATTCTGGCAGGAGAGCAGGCCAGGCTCAGGAGACTCAGGGCCCTGAGGGACATGCCCGATGGTCATGGCCGGACTTGAACTGAACTATGTATTTATGCTATACTGGCCTCATCAGAGGGAGCCGCAAACTCTCTTCTGTTAAAAAAAGAATATGCAAAAGGAGGAATTAGCATATGATGCGAGCAAGTGATTTCAGAGCGGCTGCCAGAGCTGCGCTGAACGGGAACTGGATTCTCGCTGTTGGAACCACTTTTCTGGCAAGCCTGCTGGGTGCCAGCGTCACCATGGGGGGTACCAGTCCTATGGTGGGAACGACAGGATCCGGTAATTCCGCGAATTATGAACAGCTGGCCGAGGAACTCCCCGCGGATTTATACAAGTATATCGTGGCTATCCTGGTGGCAGCAGGTTCAGTCATGGCGGTGATCGGTATCATCCGGTATATTGTAGGAGCCTTTGTAAGCCTGGGCCTGATCAAGTTTAACATGGCCCTGATCGACGGGGAAAAAGCCGATTTTATGGACCTCTTTTCTATGACAAGTCTGGTGGGCAAAGCGATCTGGCTTAGAATACGTATGGCCATATTCACTTTCCTCTGGACCTTGCTTCTGATTATCCCGGGAATCATAAAATCATATTCCTACAGCATGTCCGGGTTTGTCATGGCTGAGAATCCTGAGATTACCGCCAAGGAAGCCATGACTCTTTCCATCGACATGATGAGGGGGAATAAGTGGAGGCTGTTCTGCATGCAGATCAGTTTCATCGGATGGGGCATCCTGAGCCTTCTGACACTGGGGATCGGATTCATCTTCCTCGGCCCCTATATGAATGCCGCCTACGCTGCTTTCTATGATGACATTTCAAAAGCATACTCAAAAGTGCATTCAGGAGAATATACAGAAGTATAATAGTTACTGACCCGTTTACCGCGGAGCGTTCGCTCTGCGGTTTTTTCTTTTTTATAACGAATTCCGATTTCCTGTAAAGAGAAACCCTCCGGAGAATGCATATAAATAGAAATTTTTGATAAATTAATGGAAAATATAGGTATATTTAACTGTAAAATTTACAATATAAATACATATATAATAAAATATGTCTGAAATAAACAAAACATTACCTTTTTTTTACAGGCTTCCTTGCGTATAATGGTTTA
>CADBNQ010000245.1 GCA_902796045.1 uncultured Lachnospiraceae bacterium
GAATAAACTTGGTACTGGCTTCCACGGTCAGAAGAGCGTCACAATAATAGCTTTTAAAATCGTCTTTTACACGAAAGTAACGGATCCAGTCATTTTTTCCTGCCTCATAAAGAGACGTGAGGAGAATATTATAAGCCATAGTGTCCTTTCCTTTTTACAAATCTCTGAAGTGGAACTCCTTTTTCCCTGAGGCATAGTCTCCTACGATCTGTCCATTGCCAAAGAGCTGGTATTTATAGGTGATCAATCCTGCCAGACCTACCGGTCCCCTGGCATGGATCTTGCCTGTAGAGATACCTACTTCAGCTCCGAAGCCATAGCGGAAGCCGTCGGCGAATCTTGTGGAGCAGTTCCTGTAGACCCCTGCGGAATCTACCATCTGCATGAACAAAGCCGCATTCTCCTCATTCTCCGTAATGACTGCGTCTGTGTGGTGCGACCCGAAGCGGTTGATATGGCTGATCGCTTCCTCCACACTGTCCACCAGCTTCACTGAGAGGATCAGGTCCAGGTACTCGCAGGCGAAGTCTTCTTCACCCATGACCTCCATGGGGACGATAGCGGCAGCATCTTTACTTCCCCTGAGCCTGACCCCTGCCTTCTGCAGTTCTTCCGCAAGGAGGGGAAGGAAATCCGGGGCGATATCCCGATGGATCAGCACTGTCTCCACCGCATTGCAGGCGGCAGTATACTGGGTCTTGGCATCGAGGATAATCGGGATGGCTTTCTTCTGGTCGTAGTCTTTGTCTACATAGATATGGCAGATCCCGTCTGCATGACCCATAACCGGAATCTTTGTATGGTCCATGATATAGCGCACAAACTGGTTGGATCCTCTGGGAATCAGCAGGTCCACATCTTTATCGCAGGCCAGGAGCTCATCAATCTCACTGTGAGACTCTGCCTGAAGCATACACCCCTCAGGGAGGCCGGCGGCCAGTACGCTTTCATAGATGATCCTGAAGAGTATGCGGTTTGTATTGGCTGTTTCCTTTCCGCCCTTCAGGATCGCACAGTTGCCGCTCTTGATACATAAGGAAGAGATCTGAACCAGCGCATCAGGTCTGGCCTCAAAGATCACACCGATCACACCGATGGGGCAGGTCTTCTGGTAGAGGGTCAGGTCCTGATCCAGCTCTCTGGCGATCGTCACCTGATTCAGAGGGTCAGGCAGGCTGATCAGCTGGTGGATTCCCTTGATCACATCATCCAGCTTGCCCTGGTCGAATTTCAGTCTTTTCTTAACGGCAGAAGAAACGCCGTTTTGGTCTGCTTCTGCCATATCCCGGGCATTTTCTGCAAATATCTCATCCTTTTTGGCTGCGAGACTGGCGGCGATCCCTGCAAGGGCCTGGTTTCTCTCTTCCCCCGTCGTCGCTGCCAGCTGTGGTGAAGCAAGCTTCATCTTATGGGCTTCTAGTGCAATACTCATCAATGATTCCTCCTGTTTGAGATTCTATTTATCAGATGGGAGAAGACTCCCATGTCAGACATCATTTTTTTCTTTTTGCTTTGCCTCCAGCTTCTTCATGTCAGAAAACTCCACCGCTGCCATGATCACAGCCACAACAGCAGACAGCATGTCTGCCAGCAGACCGGTATATAGTATGCCGTCAATGCCCCAGAAAAGGGGAAGCAGGAGCAGCAGGGGCAGAAAGAAGATGATCTGTCTTGTCAGTGACAGAAATATACCTTTCAGCGGCTTGCCGATGGACGTAAAGAATGTCGAGGTGATCGGCTGCAGGCAGTTTGCCCAGGTAAAGAACAGAAAGATCCTGAAAAACCTTACGCCGAACTCAAAATACAGGTCTGATCCGTTTCCGAAGAGGGAAAGGATCTTTCTCGGGAAGATCTGGAACAAGAGAAAAGCAAAGAAGGATACGGCAAAGGCACTTGCCAGGGCAAGCCTGTATGCCTGGCGCACCCTGTCGTATTTCCCGGCTCCGTAATTAAAACTCTCGATCGGCTGACTTCCCTGGGCAAGCCCGATCACGATACTGAAGAATACCTGAAAGGTCTTTATGACAATGCCGGCACAGGCTATAGGAATGGACTCACCGTAAACAGACAGAGCCCCATAGTGTTTGAGAGAATTGTTGACAACCACCTGCACGATCATCATGGCAATCTGGTTGAAAAAAGAAGCCATGCCGATCCTTGTCACTTCCCCGACATAAGTCAGGCTCGGGATCAGATGCTGGACATTTAAGGGAACCGTCTTAAACCTGGTCAGGTACCATATGACCAGGATGCCGGAAAAAATCTGTCCGATGATCGTGGCAGCCGCAGCACCTGCCATGCCCCAGCCGAATACCAGGACAAAAAGGGCATCCAGTATCGTATTGATGATGGCACCGGACATATTGCAGATCATGGTCATCACGGGGCTTCCGTCTGCCCGGATCAGGTGTCCTCCTCCCGTAGTCATGATCAGGAAAGGAAAGCCGATCGAAGTGATCCTGACATAAGACTGTGCATAGGGAAGCACCTCGGCAGGCGAGCCGAACCCCTTCAACATGGGCGTCATAAAAATCTGGGTAATGACGGCCAGCAGCAGCCCGCTTCCAAAAAGACACACTGCCGCATTCCCGATGTAATATGCGGCACTGTCCCTTTCTCCCTTCCCCATGTGAAGGTTAAAGCAGGATGCTCCCCCGATGCCGAAGACCAGGGACAAAGAGATACATAAGGTCGTCAGAGGAAAGGCAATGTTTGTTGCCGCATTGCCAAGGGTTCCCACAGCCTGTCCTATAAAGAGCTGGTCTACAATGTTGTAAAGAGCGCTGACCAGCATGGCAATAATGCTCGGTATGGCAAATTTCAGCATCAGGCCTGGCACTGGCATGGTGCCAAGAGGATTCTTTACTGGTCTTGATTGTTCCATAAGCTGCCTTCTTTCAGGGCGACAGCCTGTCTGATCAGTTCCACTGTGCCATCAATACCGAGATAACTGCTGTCTAAGCACAGGTCATAGGTCGTGGCATCGCCCCATTTGCGTGATGTATAGTAATTATAGTAACTGGCTCTCTGTTTATCCACATGTTCAGCATGATTTCTGATCTTTTCTTCCGGAATATGATACTCATCACGGATCCGGTCGTGCTTAAAGGCAAAAGGAGCCTGGATAAAAAGGTTAAAAGTATTGTCAAGGTCTTTCAGCGCATAGTCGGCGCACCTTCCTACGATAACAAAAGGACCCTGGCCGGCGATCTTTCTGATCGCGTCAAAAGCAGCCAGAAAGACTTTCTGGGACAGGGGAATCTCAAAACTTCCCCCGTGAAATCCGAAAGAGTAGGGGTCCATCACCAGGGAGTAAAGAAAGCTTGTGGTTGGTTTCTCATCATAGTCCTCGAACATTTCCTCACAGATGCCGCTCTCCTTGGCAGCAATTTTGAGGAGCTCCTTATCATAGAAAGGAATCCCGTAAGAGTCCGCCAGCTTGCGGCCTATCTCTCTTCCCCCGCTGCCATACTGTCTTCCGATGGTTATGATTGTATTCATCTTATCTTCCCTTTCCATCTCTGATTGATATATTCTCTGGCCGAACTGATGTCCCGGGCCATCTGTTCCTGCAGATGGGCGACTGAGTCAAATTTCCGTTCAGGGCGGCAGTAATGGAGCAGATCAACCTGAATCTCCTCTTCATATACATCCCTGTCAAAATCAAATATATAGGTTTCAGCACCTTTGCGGGAATCAGATTCCACTGTCGGTTTTACACCGATATTCGTGATCCCGAAAAATGATTCTTCCCCAAGGTGGGTCTTTGTGATATACACTCCGTTCGGCGGCGTCAGCTTGCATGGCTGCACTGCCAGATTGGCTGTCGGTATCTGGATCGTCCTGCCCAGTTCCCTCCCGTGGATCACAGGACCGCTGATAAAGTAGGGACGTCCCAGAAGGCCGTCCGCCTCCTCCATCCTGCCCAGGCCAAGCAGGTCCCTCACCCGGCTGCTGCTGATATCAGACTGCCCTTCTCTGAGCTTGTCCATCACCAGAAGGTCAAAGCCATAGATTTCGGAAAAGTGTCTTAAGTCCTCGACACTGCCTGACCTTCCTCTGCCGAACCTGAAGTCAGTCCCCACCACGACCACACGGGCTCCCGTTTTGTCCACAAGCACATCTCTTATGAATTCTTCCGGGCTCAGACAGGCAAATTCCCTGGTGAAAGGAAACTCAATCAGCTGGTCGATCCCAAGATCCCTTAAAATCCTGTATCTTTCTTCCCTGGTATAGATCTGTGTGCAGGTATCCAGGCTTTTCTTCTCATGGTCTCTTCCCAGGATGGTTCCGGGAGGCCTGTCAAAAGTGAACACCACACTTTGCAGATGATGTTTCTTCTGTTTCCTTACTTCATTCAGCAGCAACTGATGTCCGCGGTGGATGCCCTCAAACTTGCCAAGGGCAACAGCGGAATTTGTCAGCTGAAAATCATCACTGTTAATATAGTTCATAGCATCATTCTCTCTAAGTATCAAAAAACAATTTGTACGGATCCAGTCTGTCTCCTGATGTCTTCTTATACAAACCGATAAAATGTCTGTCAGGATCATAAAGGCGGAACAGGCTGCCTTCAAGATCTCCCGGCACCGGGATGGGGTTCCCGTTCATCAGACGCTTCAGGCTGCTTCCCTCTGCGATCAGGGAAGGACAGTCCATAAAGAGGGAATCAATAGGGACCACGATATCTGAAAGCCGTCCCTCTCTCACCGCCTGCTCGACCTCGTCAAGGCTGACGCTGTCTTCCAGGCTGAAATCTGCTACTCTTGTACGGACCAGATGCTCCATGCATCCTCCGCATCCCGCCTGCTCTCCCGCATCCCTGCAGAGACTCCTGATATAGGTTCCCTTTGAGCAGGTGACCGAAAAGCTGACACGGGGCAGGTCTGTATGGAGGACTGTCAGGGAAAAGATCCTGACGGGACATGGTTTTCTCTCGACAACCAGGCCCTCCCTGGCCAGCTCATAGAGTCTGCGTCCCTTTATTTTCTTGGCAGAATACATGGGAGGTACCTGCTGGTAATCCCCTACAAAAGACTGCAGGATCGAAATGATCTTCTCCTCACTCACCCCGACCGGAGCAGTGGAAAGAGTCTGTCCTGAAGCATCCTCGGTGTCTGTAGAGCGACCCAGAAGGAGCACAGCTTCATAGGTCTTGCTCCACCCCCCGATCATATCACAAAGCCTGGTGGCCTTGCCCAGGCAGACAGGGAGCACACCCACAGCATCTGGGTCAAGGGTCCCTGTATGACCGATCTTCTTCTGTTTCAAAATACCCCTGAGTCTGGCAACCACGTCATGGGAAGTATACCCTGACTCTTTCCTCACATTGATGATTCCGTTTATCATAGGTCTTCTCCCGCTGCCTGCCTGTTCCCTGCCATCATCACACCAGGTCCTTCATCTGTACTTCAATCTGTGCCGTGATGCTGTTGATCACGTCCCTGAACCCACCGTGCACTGTACAGCCGGCTGCTCTGACATGACCTCCTCCGCCAAATGACAGGGCGATGCTGCTGACATCGACATATTCATTGGACCGCATGCTGACCTTGTAGAGCTGGTCATCCTTTTCAGTGAGCAGGAGGGCCACCTCAACACCTTCTGTGACTCTCAGCTGGTCAATCACCCCGTCGAGATCACTTTTGTCAACCCCGTAAAAGGCCATATCCCTGCGGGAAATGACAGTGAAGATCACACGGCCGTCCATGACCAGAATGCTTTCCATCAGAGCCCTGCCGAGAAGCTGGTTCTGTACATAGGTCTTCCGGTAAAAGGTTTCATCGATGATCCGGTCCTGAGCTACGCCCTTGTCCAGCAGTGCCCCGGCTGTTTCCATGGTCTGTCTGCTGGTATTGGTGTGTCTGAAAACACCGGTGTCATGGATGATCCCCAGATAGAGACTCTCGGCACAGGCATGAGAAATCCTGTCATATTTCATCATGGTAAAAAGGATTTCAGCTGTGGAGGATGCCCCCGGTCGGATAAACATAAGGTCCCCGAAGCCTTTATTGGTAATATGATGGTCAACACACACCCTGAAGGATGCCTCATTGAAGTAATCCAGAGCAAAGCCCAGACGGTCTGTTTCTGAACAGTCCAGGCTGAAAAAGACATCGTAGACTATCCCTTTTAAGCCGGACTGGTCAGCTGTCTCCTGATGGATGATATCAGAAGCGTACTTCAGGAAAAGGAATCTTTTATTAACAGGCTCAAGGAACACATCCACGGTTTTATCAGGATAATTCTCCCTGAGATAGGTACAAAGAGCCAGACAGGAGCCGATGCAGTCTCCATCCGGATTGATATGTCCTGAAATGCCGATGGTATCTGCTTTACGGATTCTCTCTCTCAGAATCTTCAGTTCCTGAGGTTCCCGGACTCTTCCTGTACCCATTGCTCTGCTTCCTCTCTCTCACGCTGGTGAATCGGTGCATTGATCTCTTCAATCTTTTTGGACATGTTCACGCCATATTCAATGGACTGGTCCATGATAAAACGAATATCAGGTGTATTTCTCAGATTGATGCTCCTGGCAAGCGCCCTCTTGATAAAACCGTGTGCGCTCCGGAGACCTTCCAGAGTACTCTCCTGTTCTTCAGGCGTGCCGAGAACACTGATATATGCTTTACATGTTTTTAAATCCGGGGCGACTTCTGCGGAGACCACGGACGTCATGGAACTGATCCGGGGATCCTTGATCTCCCTGGATATGATCCGGCTCAACTCCTTTGTGACTTCAGAATTGATCCGGATATTCTTCACACTGTTTTTTCTCATAGCTGCCTCCTGGTCCTATCGTGGGATCTCCTCCATCACGAATGCCTCAACCTGGTCACCTTCTTTAATATCGTTGTATTTCTCGAATACACATCCGCACTCAAATCCGGCTTTGACTTCTTTTACATCGTCCTTAAACCGCTTCAGAGAGGCAAGAAGGCCTTCATAGATCACGATGCCGTCACGGACCAGACGAATCTGAGAATTACGCTGGATCATACCGTCTGTCACATAGCAGCCTGCAATCGTTCCGACTCCGGAAGCTTTGTAGGTCTGGCGGATCTCAAGATGACCGATGACCTTCTCCTGGAATACCGGATCAAGCATACCCTTCATGGCTGCTTCAATATCCTCGATGGCGTTATAGATGACGCGGTATAATCTCATGTCAACTTTCTCACGCTCTGCAGCTGATTTGGCCTGGGCATCAGGACGGACATTGAATCCGATAATAATGGCATTGGATGCAGAGGCCAGGGTGACATCAGATTCATTGATCGCGCCGACGCCGCCATGGATCAACTTGATCATGACTTCGTCATTGGACAGTTTCATAAGGCTCTGCCTTACAGCTTCCACGGAGCCCTGAACATCTGCCTTTACAACAAGGTTCAGTTCCTTGATATTGCCGGCCTGGATCTGGTCGAAGAGGTCATCCAGTGACAGCTTGGTCTTTGTCTCCTCAAGCAGCTTCTCCCTGCCGTAGGCAATAAATGCTTCTGCTGTGGCACGTGCTTCTTTTTCGGTGGCATGTGCCATCATCACTTCCCCTGAGAAAGGCACTTCATTAAGACCAAGAATCTCCACAGGAACAGAAGGACCTGCGCTCTGCACGCGGTTTCCCTTATCATCGATCATGGCTCTGACACGTCCAAAGGCATGCCCGATACTGATGGTATCTCCCACATGAAGGGTACCCTTCTGAATCAGAACCGTGGCAACAGATCCACGTCCTTTATCCAGCTTGGCTTCGATGACAAGGCCTCTTGCCATCCTGTCAGGATTAGCCTTCAGCTCAAGGACCTCTGCCGTCAGGGTGATCATCTCAAGCAGTTCTTCAATGCCCTCGCCGGTTTTGGCGGATACAGGCACAAATACTGTGCTTCCGCCCCAGTCTTCCGCAATCAGGCCGTACTCGGTCAGCTCCTGTTTTACTCTTTCGATGTTAGCCCCTTCTTTATCGATCTTGTTGATGGCAACGATAACCTCAACCTCTGCAGCCTTTGCGTGGTTGATGGCTTCTATGGTCTGAGGCATAACACCGTCATCGGCAGCAACCACCAGGACAGCGATATCTGTTGCCTGGGCGCCTCGAAGCCTCATGGATGTAAATGCTTCGTGGCCGGGAGTATCAAGGAAGGTGATCTTCTCCCCGTTGATATCAACCACATAGGCACCGATATGCTGTGTGATGCCGCCTGCTTCACCGGCTGTCACCTGTGTAGAACGGATATAATCCAGGAGAGATGTCTTGCCATGGTCAACATGACCCATGACACAAACCACCGGAGGACGTCCTTTCATCTTGCTCTCATCCTCCTCCTCTTCCTTGAGGAGTTCCTCGATCACATCAACCTGAACCTCTTCTTCCGCAATACAGTTGTACTCAAGAGCAATCTCTGCAGCGTCATCAAATGGAAACTCTGTATTGATGGTTACCATCTTTCCTGCCAGGAACAGTTTCTTGATGATCACGGAAGGAGCGACCTTACAGGCCTCTGCCAGATCCTTCAGTGAAACCGGATCCGGAAGAGTGATGTTGCGGATAACCTCTTCTTTGGGCTCCTGCTTCTTCGGTGGTTTGATCACCGGAGCCTTTGTCCCCTTCTGGTTCTTGCGGTTTCTCTGATTATTGCCGCCGCCAGAGTAGTTATTGTTCTTGTTATTGTTGTTTCTGCGGGAGTTCCTGCCGCCTCTTCCATCCCTGTTCTCGTTGTTACGGTTATTATTGTCCCTGCTGTGTTCTCTGTTGATCTCATGACGGTTGGCATTGCCGCCGCGGCTCTCTTTGGTGCTGATTCCAAGATCAGGAGAACTGGCGGGTGTCCTTCGGCCGCGATTGTCCGTTCTTCTGTTGTCACCGCTCCTGCTGCCGAAGTTCTCATTTCCACGGTCACTTCTCCTGCCGTCACCCGTATTGCGGTCCTGGAAACGGCCTCCACGTCCGTCATTTCTCCTGGGCGGTCTGCTTCCATCTGCACTGCCGTCTGCCGGGCGGGGGCCACGAGGTCTGCTGCCGTCTGCCGGACGCCTGCCATCACGGGTTCGAGGGGGACGGTTCTCTGCAGAACGTTCACCAGACCGGACAGGACGATTCTCTGCAGGGCGTTCACCTGTACGAGGGGGACGGTTCTCTGCAGGACGGCGTCCCTCTGCCGGGCGGGGACCGCGTGGCCTGCTGCCGTCTGCCGGACGCCTGCCATCACGGTTTCGAGGGGGACGGTTCTCTGCAGGGCGTTCTCCTGTCCGAGGGGGACGGTTCTCTGCAGGACGTTCACCTGTACGAGGAGGACGGTTCTCTGCAGGGCGGCGTCCCTCTGCCGGGCGGGGTCTGGGGGTTCTGACAGGGCCCCTCTGCCCGCCTTCACCGCTCCTCACCGGTCTGGCAGTCTGGTCTGCCGGAGCTTTGTCAGGAGCCGCCGGTTTCCTGGCAGGGCCAGATGCGGGCTTTTCAGCCCCCGTAACCGTCTTAACCTGCCTGGTCTCCTCTTTTTTCACTGGTTCTTTATGAGCAGTGAAGAGAGGCCTGATCTTTTCAACATTTTCCTCAGTAAGAGTACTCATGTGGCTCTTGACCTCAAATCCCTGCTGTCTTAATACAGTAATCACCTCATTACTGCTTTTGCCAAACATCTTTGCTACTTCATGTATTCTCATTTTCGGCATCCGCTACACCCCCATACATATATCCATTTTCTTCATCACTGACTCTGCAAAACCTTCATCCAATATACAGATGGAAGCTCTGTATGCCTTGCCGGACCAATGTCCCAGTTCTTCTTTCGTGCCGAATATCCGATATGGGACATGATAAAAACAGCACATGTCTATCAATTTCTTTTTTGTCTGATCTGATGCATCCTCAGCGATGAGCAAAAGCCTGCCTCTGCCTGATTTCACAGTCTTCTCGACAGTCAGCTCTCCGCTTTTCACCCTGCCCGCTCTTGATGCAAGACCAATCATTGCAAATACTTTTTCCTTATCTGTCAAATCTTTTTCAGTTCCTCCTCCAGACGATGATAGATGTCCTCAGGGATCGCTGTTTTCAGAGAACGTTCCAGTCCCTTCGAGCGTTTTGCCCGGGCCAGACAGGAGGGATCAGGACAGAGATATGCGCCCCGTCCGTTCTGTTTTCCTCTGTCATCAAGGACGATCCTTCCTTCCGGTGTCCTGATGATACGAATCAGTTCTTTCTTTGTTTTCATCTCCTGACAGCCGACACACTTCCTCATCGGTGTTTTTTTTGCAGCCTTAATCATCGTAATACTCTTCGGCATCTTCTTCAGAATCGACATAATCATCATCTGAGTATTCACCGGAATCATCGTAGTCTTCTACATATTCTTCCGAATCATAATAGCCGTCTTCCTCATAGCCGCCGTCGCCATCGTAATCATCGTAGCCGTCTTCTGCGTACTCTCCACTATCGTCGTAACCGTCTTCCGCGTACTCACCGCCATCGTCGTAGCCATCTTCTATATATTCACCGTTATCATCATAATAGCCGTCTTCCGGGTATTCTTCATACTCGTCATATTCGTCATCATACTGCTCGTATTCCTCCCTCAGGGCGGCTGCCTGGCTCTCACTCTTGATATCGATCTTGTACCCGGTCAGCCTGGCTGCCAGACGGGCGTTCTGTCCTTCCTTGCCGATGGCAAGAGACAGCTGGTAATCAGGCACGACCACCCTTGCCGTCTTCTCATCCTCATCGACATCTACAGAAATGACATTCGAGGGACTTAAGGCATTGCTGATAAGCCTGGCAGGATCATCATCCCAGGCGATGATATCAATCTTTTCTCCCTGAAGGTCATTGACGATCGCGTCGACCCTGATCCCGTTCTTGCCGACACAGGCACCGACCGGGTCAACATTGGGGTCATTAGAGGAAACGGCGATCTTGGTCCGGGAACCCGGCTCTCTGGCGATGCTCCTGATCTCCACGATCCCCTCAAATACCTCTGCCACTTCCTTCTCAAAAAGTCTTTTTACCAGATCACGGTGGGTCCTTGACACAAGGATGCGCGGTCCCTTGTTGGTATCCTTCACCTCAACCACATAGAGCTTGATACGGTCTGTGGGATGGAACACCTCTCCCTTAACCTGCTCCTTCTCTGTCAGAACGGCATCTGTCTTGTCATCAAGGCTGACACAGATATTACGTCCGTTAAAGCGCTGGACAACACCTGTAACCAGGTCCTTCTCCTTGTGCTGGAAATGCTCATAGAGCACTCTGCGTTCTTCTTCTTTAATCTTCTGGACGATGACGCTTCTTGCATGCTGGGCTGCAATACGGCCAAAGTTCTTCGGTGTGACCTTGATCCTGACAATGTCACCCAGTTCATACTTCGCATCCATCATCCTGGCATCTTCAAGACTGATCTCATAGGAGGGATCCTCTACCTCCTCCACCACGGTCTTCTCAAGGAAAACCGTGATCTCTGCCGTATCACGATCCATATGGACCCTGACTACTGCATTTTTACCGAAATCTCTGTTACAGGCAGCAACCAGTGAGTCCTCAATTGCCTGTATGATGACCTCTTTTTCTATATGTTTTTCTTCCTGCAGATCATCAAGAGCTCTGATCAGTTCCTTCATTTCTTCATGTCCTCCTAAATACTACTCTATTAAAGATCAATTGCCAGACGAATCCGGGCAATATTCTTCCTTTTCAGGCACAGTTCTCCGTCATCGGTCTCAATGGTCACGCTGTCCTGATCAAACCCTTTAAGGATGCCGTCCCAGTCTTTGGACCCTTCGATCTCTGTAAAAAGCCTGCACTCTACATGTTCTCCTGTACTTCTGGCAAAGTCCTTGTCTTTCTTAAGCTGCCGGCCAAGCCCGGGAGAGCTGACTTCAAGGATATAGGGATCACTGAGAAAATCCTCCTCGTCCAGCTTCTTTTCCAGAGCACGGCTGATCAGAACACAGTCATCAATACTTATGCCGCCTTCCTTGTCTGCATAGATCCTCAGATACCAGTTGGCACCTTCCTTCACATATTCAACATCCACCAGCTCAAAATGGTTCTCTTCGATGATGGGGATGACAAGTTCTTCAGTCTTAGCAACAATCTCTGTTTTCTTCATGTTGTTCTCACCTTCTTTCTGTCATCAGACTCTTCCCGGCGTTCCCGGGGATATAAAGAAGAGCGGGCCTTGGCCCACTCTTCAATAACAACAGTATACCATATGATAATAGCACAATCCCGCAGGGGAATCAAGTAGAGATTTTAAAAATGTCCTCACATGTCACGATGTAATCTGTCAGGCAATCATGGCTCTCTGCCGGCACTGCTTCCAGAATCTGAAAGGGGTAGGCCAGAGCAACGATCCTGTGACCCGGATATCTTTTCAGGTATCTGTCATAGTAGCCGCCTCCATAGCCCAGCCTGTTTCCTCTGAGGTCAAAGGCCAGACCCGGGAGGATCATCAGCCCGGGCTGCTCTGCATATTGCAGCCCGGAAGAGGTCTGCCCATCTGCAGCCGGTTCGGGGATTCTAAAGGGTCCGGGACGGCAGTCTTCTAAAGAGCGGATCTCCCGGAAATCCATAGAATCTCCGTCCAGCACAGGGACAGCCACATGTTTCCCTGATGCAAGAGCTGACCGGATCAGACAGGTGGTATCGACCTCGCTCCGAATGGATATGTAGGAATAGATCCACTTACTTTCCTGAAAGATGGGGCTGGCCATCAACCTTAAACAGGCGCTTTCTGATGCTTCCCTTCTGTATGCGGCCGGAAGCCTGTTCCTCTTCTCCTTCATGAGGGATCTCAGAGATTTCTTATCAGTCATGAGAGTATTTCTTTCCAAACTTTTCACCCAGATTGGTGATGGTTCCGTCAGGATTCTCGATATCGATATTATCCAGGGAGCCTCTCAGATTTCTTCTTATGGCCTGGATATACTCTTTTCTCAGTCTTTTCTGCTCTTCGGCTTCCTCAGGCGTCAGGCCAACGCTTTTTGATTTATGATAGAGGGTGTTGATTCTGTCAATATCAATATTGTTCATCTTCATGTTCCTTTCTGTATGATTTTACCCGCCACTGCTTCTGCTGTCCTGAGCCCGTCCATGGCGGCAGAGGTGATCCCTCCTGCATACCCTGCTCCTTCGCCGCAGGGATAGAGTCCTCTGACCAGACTCTGCATGGTCTCATCCCTCTCTATCCTCACAGGAGAAGAGGTTCTGGTCTCCACGCCCAGCAGGATCGTATCTCCCCTGTTGTATCCGGGAATCTTCTCACCGAAGGCATCCATCCCCTCCAGGATGGATGTACGGACATAAGGAGGAAGGCAGTCTGTGAGATCTGACAGCCTGCAGGCTCCCTTTGTCGCCGGCAGATAATCTCCAAAGGCAGAAGAAGGCCGCTGCATCCGGTAGTCTTCCAGAAGCTGGGCAGGTATAAGGCCGCCGCCGGCCTGAAAGGCCAGCTCTTCATATTTTCTCTGGAACTCCAGGCCTGAAAGGGCATCGGACCCATGGAAGTCCTCCGGTGTCACGGTCACTATGACTGCACTGTTGGAATTGATCCCTTTTCTCCCATGATAACTCATGCCGTTGACACAGAGTCTGCCAGGCTCGGATGATGAGTTCACCACATAGCCTCCCGGGCACATACAGAATGTATAAACACCCCGCCCATTGCTGCACTGATGTGTCAGTTTATAAGAGGCAGCCGGAAGAAAGACCGGACATTCCTGTCCATACTGGGCAGCATTGATCATGGCAGCCGGATGCTCCACCCTGACTCCGATGGCAAAAGCCTTGGACCGCATGGGCACCCCCAGATCCCGGAGCATAAAAAAGGTGTCCCTGGCACTGTGACCGATGGCAAGGATCACATTGTCACATGGCCGGAATATCTCTTCATGGCCCCTGTCTGCCTTCAGGCCGCATACCCTTTTAATCCCGGATTGATCTGTGCTAATGACCAGGTCTCTGACTCTGGTCCTGAAGAAGACCTCGCCGCCCTTTTCCCTGATTTCCTCCCTGATAGAAGCCACCACCTGCCTCAGGATATCCGTGCCGATATGAGGTCTGGCTTCATAAAGAATGTCCTCCGGGGCACCATGGCGGACAAACTCTTCAAGGACAAAACGGTTCCTGCCTGACTTGTCCTTGACCAGGGTGTTCAGCTTACCGTCTGAAAAAGTCCCGGCTCCTCCCTCGCCAAACTGGACATTGGATTCCGGATCTAAAAGATTGTCCTCCCAGAAGCTTTTTACTGTCTGATGCCTGACATCGACAGGATCTCCCCGCTCAAAAAGGACAGGGCGAAATCCCTGCCTGGCCAGTATGAGACCGGCGAAAAGTCCTGCGGGTCCGGTCCCGATGATGACCGGTCTTTTCCTTTCTGAAACAGGCTCCTCCAAAGGTCTGCAGACAAACTGCCAGCCTCTTTCTGTGACCTTCTCCCATCCGGATTTTTTCTTTCTCAGGATTCTTTTTTCATCCTTGAAAGATGCTTCTATGGAATAAATATAATAAAGTGCAGGCTTCCTGCGGGCATCCAGGGAACGTTTGCTGACCCGGAAGCTTTCCGGCATGATCCCACCGCTTTTTTTCCTGATCGCCGCCAGAAGGTCCTCCCGGCTGTGGTCGGCAGGAAGCTTTAACTGTGATAGTCGTAACATAGAATTAATGCCTC
>CADBNQ010000246.1 GCA_902796045.1 uncultured Lachnospiraceae bacterium
GGCAAGGTTATTTTATAACTGATGAAGAAGCAGAGTGTCCACTCTCACCTCAGCACATACGGTGACTCGGGTTTATATCAGGTAATAATAACGGTAGTGGTATATCGCGTATTATTATGAGATCAGGTGGACAGTCATGCGGCTGTCTTTTATTATTTTGTATGGAGGTGTACTGCTATCAACGATTTGATGATTAATGAACAGGTAAGGGACAGGGAGGTCCGTCTGATCAGCGAGAAGGGGGAACAGCTTGGAATTATGTCTGCCCGTGAGGCTATGAAGATCGCCAGGGAGGCAGAGCTTGATCTTGTTAAGATCGCACCGAACGCCAAGCCGCCTGTATGTAAGATTATTGATTACGGCAAGTACAGATATGAGCTTGCGCGTAAGGAGAAAGAAGCCCGCAAGAAGCAGAAGACCATTGATGTGAAGGAAGTAAGACTTTCTCCGAACATTGATAAGAATGATCTCAATACCAAGATTAATCAGGCACGTAAATTTCTGACCAAGGGAGATAAAGTGAAGGTGACTCTTCGTTTCCGTGGGAGAGAGCTGGCACATGTCAACTCCAGCAAGGTGATCCTTGATGAGTTTGCAGCTCAGCTTGCAGATATTGCGGTTGTGGACAGGAAGCCGAAATTCGAAGGCAGAAGCATGATCATGTTTTTAACCGAAAAGCGTTAATTCGATTTATAAATGACCAACAAGGATTTAGGAGGACCATAATTATGCCAAAAATGAAAACAAAAAGATCTGCTGCAAAGCGTTTTAAGAAGACCGGGACCGGTCAGTTAAAGAGAAATAAAGCTTACAAGAGCCACATCTTAACTAAGAAGACCACCAAGAGGAAGAGGAACCTCAGGAAGTCTACTCTCGTGGATGAGTCAAACGTAAAGAACATGAAGAAGATTTTACCATATCTTTAATCGTATAGAGGAGGAATCAGATAATGGCCAGAGTAAAGGGCGCGCTGGGCGCAAGGAAGAGACATAACAGAACACTGAAGCTCGCTAAAGGATACAGAGGGGCAAGATCAAAACAGTACAGAGTTGCAAAGCAGTCAGTCATGAGAGCACTGGCAACTGCTTACTCAGGAAGAAAACAGAGAAAGAGACAGTTCAGACAGTTATGGATCGCCCGTATCAATGCTGCAGCAAGGATGAATGGGATCTCCTACAGCAAGCTGATGCACGGACTGAAGCTGGCAGGAGTTGAAGTGAATAGAAAGATGCTCTCAGAGATGGCAATCAGTGATCCGGAAGGTTTCACAGCCCTCGTTGAGTTAGCGAAAGGAAAGATAGCCTGATGGATGAGACCGGCAAGCAAGTGCTTGCCGGTCTTTTTTAATAAAAAAAATCAAGTCCATTTTTTAAATAACTATAAAAATAGTATTTCGCGTAGAGAGGAGAGTTTTATGAGTTACTTAACAACATGTAAGAAGACCTTCGCAATGTTCCTGGCAGTTCTCGTTTTTGCTGTCTCAGTTGTAACTCCCGCAGATGGTGCAACTACCTACACCTACAAGGGAAGAAAGACTGTCTATACAGACAGGAAATCTGAAGTGTACTTCGAGGGAAGCAAATTAAGCAGCCCCACCAGGTACGGCCTTTATATCAATGACAATTTTATGATTCCGGCCAAGTCCATGCTCGTCGGCAAGGGACCCAGGATGAAGTACAAATACAATAAGAAATCAAAGAAAATTGTCCTTACCTACAATGGGAAAAAGCTTACCATGAAGCTGAACAGCAGGAAGATCTGGGTCAACGGTGTCAGAAAGAGCAAATTAAACACTGCCCCCCTGATGGTTAAAATGGAAGGGAAGAAAGTGGCAGTTGTTCCAATTAAGAGAGTATGCGCGGAATTCGGACTTGATTATTCATATAACAGCACAAGCAGGCTGATCAACATCGCAAGACATAAAGAGCCGGCCAAAACCAGCTCCGGCACAGTTAAGGCTCCTGCTAAGCCCAAGGCTGCCCCAGTCACCACGTCGACAGTAGTAAACGCTGTCAGGGGTCTCCAGGCTACTGTCTTTAAGACCCTCAATCAGGCTGCTTTTATCGCTACTTTAGGTCCCCTTGCCCGGGATGATTATCACAAAACCGGTGTTCTGGCATCTGTCACCCTTGCCCAGGCTATCAACGAAAGCGGCTGGGGAACGACAACTCTTGCCCAGCAGGGCAACAACATCTTCGGCATGAAGATTTCATTATCCGGCAATAAGTGGGCCGGTTCTGTCTGGGATGGCAGGAGTTATGTAACTATTAAAACCAGAGAAGAGTATGGCGGCAAGAAGGTTTGGATTAAAGCCAAGTTCCGTAAATACAATTCCGTTTCGGATTCAATTGCGGATCATTCTGCCTACCTGGTCAATGCCATGAACGGTAAAAATAAACGCTATGCCGGCCTCAACATGACAAAGAACTATGTACAGCAGCTGAATATCATCAAAAAGGGTGAATACTGCACATGGAGCAGCTATGTGCCCGAGCTGACCAAGCTGATCAAGAAATACAACCTTACCCAGTATGACAGGTAATATAATCCGGACTTGACAGGAGGTTTCTATGGGCAATACGGAAGAAGAAAAAGAGGCACATGAAAAAAAGGACGGTTTCTCTTTCGGTACAGTCCTGCTCTCTGTTCTGCTGGTCGTACTTGCCATAGGATTTGTGTTTGGGTTTAAGTATTTTCTCTCCGGCAGGATCTACAGCGGTCTGACTATCGCCGAATTTGCCGGAAAGGATCCTCAGGGGGAGACCCGTGAAAAGAGTGATTTAGAAAAGGATTCCGCATTTCAGTACCAGTATATTATGCTGCAGAGCCTGGAAGGAAGGAAGCTGTCCTTCTCAGAAAAACCCGGAGAGAAGGCAGACCCCGGCGTCAGGGCCGTGGAGGGCCAGATCTTCAAGGTCGACTACCGCGGCTATGCTGACGGTCAGCTCTATTATCTTCTGGATAACGGGCTCTATCTTATGGATGATAAGGCCATCCTTCCTTTGAAGGAGTATGTTGCGCTGGATGGTTACCTGACCATCACCTACATCAGTTCATCAGGTGTGCCTCTGCATAAGTGGGCGGATTTTGATGCGGATAATATAGTCAGCGCAGTGTATGTGGGCGACAAGGTTGATGTCAGTGCAAAGGTTCTGACCCTGAAAGATATCCCTGCATTTGTGACCCCGGATGGCTATTATATCACAACAGACAGCAGATATTTAAATGATCACACGGTGGTTGACAACAGCAGCTTTACTTTGGAGAACATCTGGAGTGATCAGGATGACCCTGCTGAGGAGAAAGATGCTGAAGATAGCACTGATGACTGACGAAATAAAAGAAAAC
>CADBNQ010000247.1 GCA_902796045.1 uncultured Lachnospiraceae bacterium
GACTGTCTGGTCATCAATGATACCAAGGTCATCCCCGCCCGTCTGATGGGTGCCAGGGAGGGCAGCGGAGGAAAGGTGGAGCTGCTTCTGCTTAAGCGCAGGGAAAATGATCTCTGGGAAACCCTGGTCAGACCCGGGAAGAAGTGCCGCAGCGGGTCCCGCGTTATTTTCGGCGAGGGAGAGCTCAAAGCGGAGATCACTGATGTGCTTCCTGACGGGAACCGTCTGGTCCGCTTCGAGTACCAGGGGATCTTTGAGGAAGTGCTGGACCGTCTGGGTCAGATGCCTCTGCCCCCCTATATCAAACATCAGCTCAAAGACAGGGACCGCTATCAGACAGTCTATGCCCGCTATGAAGGGTCAGCTGCAGCGCCGACAGCCGGCCTGCATTTTACGGACGGTCTGCTGGATGAAATCTCCCGGATGGGAGTGCACATCGCCAGAATCACCCTCCATGTAGGCCTTGGGACCTTTCGTCCTGTCAAAGTAGAGAATGTGACGGACCATCATATGCATTCGGAGTATTATCATGTCAGCAGGGAAGCTGCAGACCTGATCAATCATGCCAGACAAGCAGGAGGACGGATCATTTCTGTGGGAACCACCAGTACCAGGACCCTGGAGTCCGTGGCCCTGGAGGACGGGACCGTCGTCCCAGGCAGCGGAGAAACACAGATTTTTATCTATCCTGGCTACCGCTTTAAAGCGATAGACTGCCTGATTACCAACTTTCATCTGCCCGAGTCGACCCTGCTGATGCTGGTCAGTGCCCTTGCGGGAAGAGAGCATGTACTTGCGGCCTATGAGGAAGCTGTCCGGGAAAGATACCGTTTCTTTTCCTTCGGAGATGCGATGTTCATACAATAATGATGGAGGAGTGATATCATGCGCTGGAGACTGACGACTCTGATTGAAAACCATGGGGATCCGGATGGAAAGCTTGCCTTTGAGCATGGCCTCTCTGTCCTGATCGAAGGAGAGAGCTTCCGCCTGCTGATGGATACCGGACAAAGCGGCGCCTTCTATGAAAATGCAGAAAAACTGGGAATCTCCCTGGATGATCTGGACGCCATCCTGCTGAGTCATGCCCATTACGATCATACCGGCGGCCTTCTGCGGATTGTCCGGGAAGGAAAGCTTCCTGAGACAGTCTATGTGGGAAAGCATTTTTTCAGGAAGTGTTATCACAGGAGGGCTGATGGACGGATGAAATACATCGGAACCACATTTGACCGCCAGATGCTTACTGATCTCAGAGTACCTGTCCGGGAACTTGAGGAAGATACACTGGAGATAGCCGGGGGCCTCACCCTCCATCGGCATTTTGACTGCAGCTGCCCTTATGAGGCGCTGAATCCTTCTTTCTTTTATCAGGAGGAGGATCTTTCCTGCGGCCCCGCCGGCAGATGTATGGACAGCATGAATTATAAGCCGGATGATTTCGAGGATGAGACAGTTCTGGCCATTGATACAGAAGAAGGGATATTCGTGGTGGCGGGGTGTTCCCATCCCGGCATTGTCAACATCCTGAAGACGGTTGCCGCCCGAAGCGGCAGGCAGATCCTTGGTGTGATCGGCGGTACTCATCTGGTGGATGCCGATGAGAGCAGAGTCCGGAAAACCGCACAGGATCTGAAGGAACTCGGCGTTCGCTTTATCGGGGTATCCCACTGTACAGGGGATCAGAATATTACCCTGCTGAAGGAACTGTTCGGAGATTCTTTTATCTTTAACTGTACCGGCAATGTGATGACCATCTGAGATGCGGGGAGGTGTCAGTATATAGTGAAGGAGAAGTACGCAACAGCGCTCCTGGTATGTTTTGCCGCCATAATAAGCATATGGCGGTTTTCTTTTACAGCGGAAGGCCTTTTTATCTTCCTGTGGCTTTGCATCCTGATCAGGATCGCTGTCACAGACCTTTTGTCCATGCATATTCCAGACAGATATATATTCTGTCTGTTTGCTGTCTCCGGCCTCTCTCTTTTCGTATTACCCGATGCTGCGCCCGGAGACCGGCTCCTGGGGCTTGTCAGTGTCAGCCTGCCTATGATTCTTGCGGACCTCCTGGTTCCAGGGGGCTTTGGAGGCGGTGACATCAAGCTTATGGCAGCGGCCGGATTCTTTCTGGGATGGAGGAAAAATCTGCTGGCAGCAGCCCTGGGTCTGCTGGCCGCAGGGATATACAGCGGGTACCTGCTGGCCAGCAGAAGAGCAGGCCTGAAAGATGCTTTTGCGCTCGGTCCTTTTCTGTGCGGAGGCATCAGTACAGCTCTGGTCGCCGGGGACCAGCTTGTCATAAAATATCCTTTACTTTGATGAAAATTGATGTTAAAATATTGTCGAAATACTGACCACTTTTCGTAACCTTTTCATCCTGAGGTTTTTTATGAATTCCAAAGGATTTTCAGGGATTACACACATTCAATGAAGGAGGAATTATCATGCCTAGAGCAAAACAGTCCATGGATGGTAATACCGCGGCTGCTCATGTGGCTTATGCCTACACCGAGGTTGCAGCGATTTATCCTATCACACCATCCAGTCCGATGGCAGACTCTGTTGACCAGTGGGCAGCAGCAGGCCAGGAGAACATTTTTGGCAATCAGGTTGTAGTCAGCGAACTGCAGTCTGAAGCTGGTGCAGCAGGTGCCGTACACGGGTCTCTTGCCACAGGAGCTCTTACCACCACATTCACAGCTTCCCAGGGTCTTCTTCTGATGATCCCCAACATGTACAAGATTGCTGCAGAGCAGTTACCCTGTGTATTTGATGTTTCTGCACGTACTGTATCTACACACGCTCTGAATATTTTCGGTGATCACAGTGACGTTTATGCCTGTCGTCAGACCGGCTTTGCCATGCTCTGTGAGACCAATCCGCAGGAAGTTATGGATTTAAGCCCCGTTGCCCATCTTGCAGCACTTGAGGGCAAGGTTCCTTTTATCAACTTCTTTGACGGCTTCCGTACTTCCCATGAGATCCAGAAGATTGAGAAATGGGACTACGCAGACCTTAAGGAAATGTGCCCCATGGATAAGGTTGAGGAGTTCCGTGCCCATGCACTGAATCCGACAAAGCCAACCATGCGCGGCTCTCATGAGAATGACGATGTATTCTTCCAGCACAGAGAAGCATGCAACAGTGTATATGATGCTCTTCCGGCTGTTGTTGAGAAATACATGGGCAAGATCAACGAGAAGTTAGGTACTGATTACAGCCTGTTCAATTATTATGGTGCTCCGGATGCTGACCGTGTCATCATCGCCATGGGTTCCATCAACGATGTGATTGAAGAAGTCATCGATTACCTGACTGCAAAGGGTGAGAAAGTCGGCCTTGTCAAGGTTCGTCTCTATCGTCCGTGGGTACCGGGTGCCCTGGTTAAGGCTATCCCTGCAACAGCTAAGAAGATTGCTGTTCTTGACCGTACAAAAGAGCCCGGATCCCTGGGTGAACCGCTCTTTGTTGATGTTGCCGCAACACTCCGTGAAGCCGGTCTTAATGACATCACACTGATCGGCGGACGTTATGGCCTTGGCTCCAAGGATACACCGCCTTCCAGCGTATTTGCTATCTATAACGAGCTGGCTAAAGAGGATCCCAAGCCTCGCTTTACCATCGGTATCGTAGATGACGTCACCAATCTGTCTCTTCCTGAGGTTAAGCCCGCACCAATCACTTCCGCAGAGGGAACTGTTGAGTGTAAGTTCTGGGGTCTCGGCGGAGATGGTACTGTTGGTGCCAATAAGAACTCCACCAAGATCATCGGTGACCATACAGATAAATTTATCCAGGCTTATTTCCAGTATGACTCCAAGAAGACAGGAGGTATCACGATCTCCCACCTTCGTTTCGGCGACAAGCCCATCAGGAGTCCCTACTATATCAACCAGGCTGATTTCGTTGCCTGTCACAACCCGTCCTATGTTGTCAAGGGATACAGGATGGTTCAGGATGTGAAGCCGGGCGGCGTATTCATGATCAACTGCCAGTGGTCTGATGAGGAACTGGACAAGAATATGCCTGCAGAAGCTAAGAAGTATATTGCAGACAACGACATTCAGTTATACACCATCAATGCGATTGACAAGGCGATCGAGATCGGTATGGGCAAGCGGACCAACACGATCCTTCAGGCTGCCTTCTTCAAACTGGCCAACGTTATGCCTATCGATGATGCTGTTGAGTTCATGAAGGCAGCTGCCAAGAAGTCCTACAGCAAGAAAGGTGACGCAGTTGTTGAGATGAACTACAAGGCAATCGACGCCGGCGTGGACGCTACCCATAAGGTAGAGATTCCTGCCTCCTGGAAGAATCCGGAAGCTGATGCTCCGGCTCCAGAGAAGACAGGACGTGCTGCCACTGTGAAGATGGTAGAAGAGCTTCTTGAGCCAATCGGAAAGATGGATGGCTACAGGATTCCTGTATCTGCATTTGTTGATAAGGCAGACGGTCAGTTTGAGACCGGTGCTTCCGCCTATGAGAAGCGTGGTACAGCTGTTACAGTACCTACATGGGATCCCGAGAAATGTATCCAGTGCAACCAGTGTGCCTTTGTATGTTCTCACGCCACCATCCGTCCGTTTATCCTGACTGATGAAGAGGCTGCCGCAGCTCCTGCCCAGATCAAGCTGACTGATTCCAAGCATCTGGCAGGTGCTAAGTACACTATGTCTGTATCTCCGTTAGACTGTATGGGATGTGGTGAGTGTATTACCGTATGTCCGAAGGCTGCCATTTCCATGGTACCGCAGGCATCCCAGGCAGACCAGCAGCCGGTATTTGATTATCTGGTAGCTAATGTCGGAAAGAAACAGACCAAGTTCGCTGACAACACTGTGATCGGTTCTCAGTACAATCAGCCGCTGCTTGAGTTCTCAGGCTCCTGCGCAGGATGTGCAGAGACATCCTATGCCCGCCTGATCACCCAGCTTTTCGGTGAGCAGATGTACATCTCCAATGCTACAGGATGTTCCTCCATCTGGGGCGGCCCTGCAGCTACATCACCGTATACAGTAAACAAAGACAGCTTACAGGGTCCGGCATGGTCCAACTCCCTGTTCGAGGATAACGCTGAGCACGGTTATGGTATGGCACTCGGCCACAAGGTATTAAGAGAGCATACCATCGAGAAGGTTGCAAAGATGGCAGAATCTGATAAAGCTTCTGCAGAGTTCAAGGCAGCATTCGAGAAATTCATGGAGACTAAGGAAGATACCAAGGCCAACACACCTGCAGCCAATGCCCTGATCGCAGAGATCGAAAAGGCAGCAGCAGCCGGATGTCCGGATGCTCCGGAAGTGCTTGAGATGAAGCAGTATCTGCCCAAGAAGTCCATCTGGATCTTCGGCGGCGACGGCTGGGCATATGATATCGGCTACGGCGGACTTGATCATGTACTGGCCTCCGGCGAGAACGTCAATGTTATGGTATTCGATACAGAGATGTATTCCAATACCGGCGGACAGGCTTCCAAAGCTTCCAACATCGGTGAGGTATGCCAGTTCGCAGCAGCCGGTAAGGAGATCAAGAAGAAGAGCCTTACTGAGATTGCCATGACATACGGCTACGTATATGTTGCCCAGATTGCCCTCGGTGCAAATCCTGCCCAGGCAGTGAAGTGTATCTCTGAGGCTGAGGCCTATGACGGACCATCCCTGATCATCGGTTATGCTCCCTGCGAGCTCCACGGTATCGCCAAAGGCGGCATGA
>CADBNQ010000248.1 GCA_902796045.1 uncultured Lachnospiraceae bacterium
GGGAAACAGCAGCCTATGGATCAGACCGGTTGCGTTTGCTCGTTTCGGTTCGCGCGCTGATTTACCGCCATTCGCGCAAAACTCGCACTAAGTTTATCAGGCAACACTGGTGCTGTGCTGCTCGAACAAGCGCTCGGTGGCGGAGCTAGCGCAAACCTCGCGTACGTAAACTATGTGCAAACGGTCCTTTTCTATATGTCGCAGGCTTTTTCACACTAAAGAACACGCCAGGATCCTATCAGATCATCAAATAGTTCCTGCCGGTTTCCGCCGCGCCCGAGGCCGGGCTGCGTGGTGATGTTAAATTATGAGAATTATTGTAAATTATATATTTTATAGTTGATTATTAACAGTTCTTGTGCTATGATACAGACAATATATGGAAATATAGATAGTATATAGTTTTGATGATGATATCTGGGATTTTGGGGTGGCTGTTTATGGTTGCAAGGGTTATGACAGGGATGGTGCAGGGAGTGGAAGGCTTATTGATCAAGGTGGAGACTGACCTGTCACAGGGGCTTCCTATGATGAATCTGTTTGGTTCACTGTCAGCGGAGGTCCGCGAGGGGAAGGAGAGAGTGAGGACTGCCCTGAAGAATACAGGGATACGTCTTCCTCCGGATCGGATCACCATCAACCTTTCTCCGGGTGATATCAGGAAGAACGGGACTTCCTTTGACCTGGCGATTGCAGTTTCTCTTCTCATAGTCCTTGGCCTTGTACCGGAGGACTGTGCCGAGGATATCCTTTTCCTTGGGGAGCTTTCTCTGAACGGAGATCTGATGCCGGTGCATGGTGTCCTTCCTGTTGTAAAGACCGCCTATGACCTCGGATACCGCAGATGCCTGGTTCCTGTGGATAATGTTGAGGAAGCCTTGCTGGTCCGGGGGATGCATGTATGGGGCTTTAGGACGCTGAACGAAGTATATGACTGCTGCGGGAAAGGGACTTTGTGCCCGGAGACCGGAGAAGGGGAAGGCATACCTGATGATTCGGCCGCAGGCAGGAAGCAGACTGCATTCAATGATTTTGCTGAGGTCAAAGGACAGATACTGACTAAGAGAGCCCTGGAGATCGCTGTGGCAGGATTTCATAATGTCTATATGGAAGGGCCGCCTGGTGTCGGGAAGTCCATGATTGCCTCCTGTGTGCCGGGGATTATGCCGGAGATGACCATGGAAGAGAAGATAGAGACGACCATGATCTACAGTGTCAGAGGGCTATTGCAGAAGGATACCTGCCTGGTCGGGCAGAGGCCTTTCCGGTCGCCTTCCCATAATGTGTCCATAGCAGGCCTGTTCGGCGGCGGCAGAGACCCTGTTCCCGGAGAGATCTCACTGGCTCATCACGGGGTGCTCTTTATGGATGAGTTTCCGGAGTACAGAAGAGAGATCCTGGAGATGCTCCGGGTACCCCTGGAAGAACACCGGATCGTCATGATCAGGAACAACAGGATCATAGAGATGCCGGCTGATTTCATTCTGATCGCCGCAGCCAACCCCTGTCCCTGCGGTTATTATCCGGACAGGAGGAGATGCAGATGCAGCAGCAGAGAGATCCAGAGATACCAGAGTAAGGTCAGCGGTCCTTTAAAAGACCGGATGGACCTGTTTGTAAGGTGTGAGGATCTGACCTATGAAGAACTGATGTCAGAGGACGGAGACCGGGAGTCTTCCTCTGTGATCAGGGAGAAAGTGACCAGAGCCTGGGACAGGCAGAAGATGAGATTCGGAACGGATGCCTGCCTCTTTAACGGCAGGATGTCCTCCGCCCAGGTGCGCAGATTCTGCATGCTGACAGAGGAAGGAAGCCGGATGCTTGCCGCCTCTTTCAAGCAGTTTCAGCTGTCGGGCAGAGCATATAATCATATCCTGAAGGTGGCGAGGACCATAGCGGACCTTCAGCAGGATGAGACAATCAGCAGCACCCATCTGGAGGAGGCACTTCTTTTCCGAAATGTGTCAGTCAGCCGGCAATAACAGAGCAGGAGGAAGTCATGCAGAAGAATCTATCCTACACAGAAAATGACATGCTCTGGTACTGGTTTGTCAACATAGCCGGCATAGGGCTGCAGACCAGAAAGGTGCTGATTGATCACTTCGGCCATCCGGGAGAACTGCCCGGCGCAAGCCATACCCTCCTGTCATCCCTGGTCAGGCCCGGCCAGCTTGCAGCACTGATGTCCTCCTATCATCCGGAGGAAGCAGCCGGGGGGCTTTGCAGGCTGCAGGAGTCAGGGACATCCTTTATACACTGGGAGTCAGAGAACTACCCTGAGAAGTTCAGGAATCTTCCCTGTCCTCCCTATGGCCTGTATCTCAGAGGACGGCTTCCGGATCCGAAGATTCCCTCCATCGCCATGATCGGTTCCCGGCGGTCTACTGCCTACGGACGCAGTGTCGCAAGGGATTTTGCCGCAGGGCTTGCCGGAGCCGGTGTGCAGATTATCAGCGGCCTGGCAGAAGGAATCGATACTGAGAGCCACAGAGGAGCCCTCATGGCCGGCAGATACACTCTGGGGATCCTGGGAGGAGGGATCGACACCATCTATCCCAGGGAGAATTTCAACCTCTACATGGATATGTACCAGACAGGCGGAGTTCTGTCAGAGTGGAATATGGGCATACCAAACAAGGCAGGCCTTTTTCCGATGAGGAACAGGCTGATCAGTGCCCTCTCTGACGGCGTCTTTGTCCTGGAGGCAGCCTTAAGGAGCGGAACCAATATCACAGTGGACCAGGCTCTCGAGCAGGGGAAGACAGTCTATGCCCTGCCGGGAAGGATCACGGATGTCAACAGTATGGGAACCAACCTGCTGATCCGGGAGGGGGCTGTGCCTGTCCTGTCTCTGGATGATATTATCGGCCAGCTTGAACTGGCCGGTTTTGTCACTGAGAGGAAGGGCAGAGCCGGCAGGGAAACCGGCAGACCCGGTGAGATGATTGATGGCGCAGGAGAAGCCGCAGGGATGCTGACAGAGCCGCAGAAGCAGGTACTGGATATGATAGATGAACAGGATCCGGTCAGCTTTGAAAGGCTGATGAGGCTTGGCGGTTTTGATACCGGCAGCCTGCATCACATCCTTTATCAGCTTGAGGTCCATGGACTGATCAGCCAGCCTGTGCAGCATCTTTATCTTAAAAGGTGTGCAAATCTCAAAAAATATGGCTTGCAAGCCATATTGAAATAGTGTATTATTGGTAATTGTTTTGAAATACTATTTTGAAATACCAATATGAAATACAGGAGAACAACAGATAATGTCATCGAAATTAGTGATTGTGGAATCGCCTGCCAAGGCGAAGACAATCCAGAAGTTTTTAGGAAAAACCTATAAAGTGGTCGCCTCCAACGGACACGTCAGAGATTTGCCGAAAAGCTCCATGGGTATTGACATTGACAATGACTTTGAACCAAAATACATTACCATCCGTGGAAAAGGAGATATTCTTGCTCAGCTGCGCAAGGAGGTCAGGAAAGCAGATAAAGTTTTTCTTGCAACAGACCCGGATCGAGAGGGAGAAGCCATCTCATGGCATCTCTATCATGCACTGAAGCTTAAAGATAAAAAATGCAGCAGGATCACTTTTAACGAGATCACAAAGGATGCAGTAAAGGAGGCCATCAGGAAGTCCAGAGACATAGATATGAATCTGGTAGATGCCCAGCAGGCAAGGCGTGTACTTGACAGGCTGGTTGGCTACAAGATCAGTCCCATCCTCTGGGCCAAGATCAAGAGAGGGCTCAGCGCAGGCAGAGTGCAGTCTGTAGCCCTGCGTATCATCAGTGACCGTGAGAAGGAGATCGAAGAGTTTATTCCGGAAGAGTACTGGACACTTGACGCCATTCTTATCCCTGATGGCGGGAGAAAGTCTCTGGCTGCCCGCTTTATAGGGGATAAGGACGGGAAGGTCGACCTGCACTCCCAGGAGGAAGTGGACAGGCTGACAGAATCCTTGAAGGAGACTCCTTTCTACATCGACAAAATCAGGCGTGGGGAGAAGAGAAAGAAACCGCCGCTCCCCTTTACCACCAGCACCCTGCAGCAGGAGGCTTCCAGGAAGCTCAACATGTCTACGCAGAAAACCATGCGGCTGGCACAGGAGCTGTATGAAGGTGTCCACATCAAGGGACGAGGCAACGTTGGACTGATCAGTTATCTTAGAACTGATTCCACCAGAATCTCTGACTCAGCAGATGCCTCCTGCAAAGACTATATCAGAAACCGCTATGGGGAGGATTATGTCGGAGCCAGAGCAGCTAAGAAAGAAACAGGCGGCAGGATCCAGGATGCCCATGAGGCTATCAGGCCGACTGACAGCGCCCTTTCTCCGGACAAGGTGAAGGATGACCTGTCAAGAGACCTCTTCCGTCTCTATCAGCTTATATGGACCAGGTTTATTGCAAGCCGTATGTCTGATGCTGTCTATGAGACACTGAGTATCCATATCAGTGCAGGGGATTACAGGTTTAACGTGTCCGGAAGCCGGATCAGCTTTGACGGTTTCTTAAGTGTCTACCACTATGACACTGAGAAATCCACCATCAATGCATCGCTTGAGAAGCTGACAGAGGATTCCACCCTGACCCTGGCAGATTTTGACGCCCTCCAGCATTTTACCCAGCCGGCGCCCCACTATACGGAGGCCTCTCTGGTCAAGGCTCTGGAGGATCTGGGTATCGGACGTCCCAGCACTTACTCGCCGACGATCACCACCCTCCTTGCCCGCCATTACATTGTCAAGGAGAAGAAAAATCTTTACATGACTGAGCTGGGGGAGGCTGTCAATGAGATGATGATCCAGGGTTTCCCCTCTATCGTTAATGTCAACTTTACGGCCAGTATGGAGTCTCTCCTTGACGGGGTTGAAGACGGCAAGGTTAAGTGGAAGACCATCATCGAGAATTTCTATCCCGACATGAATGAGGCAGTCATGGCAGCCCAGAAGGAACTGGATGAGATCACCATCGAGGATGAAGTCAGCGATGTGGTCTGTGAACAGTGCGGCCGCAATATGGTGATCAAATACGGCCCTCACGGGAAGTTCCTGGCCTGTCCGGGATTTCCGGAGTGCCGTCATACCATGCCCTATTATGAGAAGATCGGGGTGTCCTGCCCGAAATGCGGAAAGGATATCGTTCTTAAGAAAACTAAGAAAGGACGAAAGTATTACGGCTGCGTCTCCTATCCTGACTGTGATTTTATGAGCTGGCAGAAGCCATCGGACAAGCCTTGTCCCGATTGTGGATCCTATATGGTTCAGAAAGGGAAGAAGCTTGTCTGTTCTAACCTGGAATGCGGACATACCGAGGAAGTACAGGACCAGGAATAGCAGTATCAGAGATTAATTCGATAGAATCATGACAGAAAGAAGTGTCTCGCCAGCGAGTCACTTTTTTCTTTTGTATACGATATTCAAACATTCAAAATTCATGAAATATAGTTGTTATTGTCAGACGAATATGTTAAAATGAATGAAAATAGTATTATTTATTTTCAGAACCCCTGGAGTTGGAGGAATTGGAGGGTAATATGAGTGTCCAATTATTAGATAAAACACGTAAGATTAACAATCTGCTGCATAATACCAGCAACCACAAGGTGGTGTTCAACGATATCTGCCATGTGCTAAGCGATATTCTGCAGTCAAATGTCCTTGTGATCAGCAGGAAGGGGAAGGTCCTCGGCATCTGCAACAGGGCAGATATTGAGATGATCGATGAACTGATCACCAATGAGGTGGGACGCTATATCGATCCCCTGCTCAATGAGCGAATCCTGGGAGTACTCTCAACCAAGGAAAATGTCAATCTTGAGACACTGGGGTTTGAGTCCACGGATATCACTTCCTGCCAGGCTATGATCACACCGATCGATATAGCAGGGGACCGGCTTGGCACAGTATTTATGTACAGGAAGAACAGGCAGTATGAGATTGATGATATCATACTCATTGAGTACGGAACCACCGTAGTCGGGCTTGAGATGATGCGGTCCGTCAATGAAGAGAATGCGGAGGAATCCAGAAAAGTTGCCATCGTAAAATCAGCCATCTCCACATTGTCTTTCTCAGAGCTTGAAGCCATACAGCATATATTTAATGAGCTCGATGGCACGGAAGGGATCCTGGTTGCCAGCAAGATTGCGGACAGGGTGGGGATCACCCGGTCAGTGATTGTCAATGCCCTCCGCAAATTTGAAAGTGCCGGAGTTATAGAATCCCGGTCTTCGGGAATGAAGGGGACCTACATCAAGGTATTGAACGATGTCGTATTTGAAGAACTGAAAAAAATGAAGAATTAGTTTTCTTTTTATGATAGACAGTGTTACGTGAAGAAAAGCCCTACAAATACAAAGGAGAAGGATGATGGCTGACAATTACAAAATCACTCAGTATTCGGTAAACAGTATTTTAAACAATGTTTTAAGTTCCCAGATCGCGATTCCCGAGATGCAGAGACCTTTTGTCTGGAAGGGGAAGGAAGTAAAAGACCTCATCGATTCTCTCTATGAGGGATATCCCATAGGCTATCTGATTATCTGGCAGAATTCTCAGGTCAGACTTCGCGGATTCGGCAAAGGCGGAACAAAGAAGATTCTGATTGATGGTCAGCAGAGGGTCACGGCATTGATGGCAGCTCTCCTTGGCAGGGAGGTCCTCGATGACCAGTACAAATCCCACAGGATCAGAATCGCATTCCTTCCCTTCCCGTCAGAAGGGGAAGAGAGATTTGCGGTCAATGACGGCTATTATGACGACCGGCCGGAATGGATTCCTGATATCTCCCTTCTTTTTAAGAAGAATTTCTCCTACCGTACTTTCGAAAAAGAGTATGCCGGCAAGAATCCGGGGCTTGATATCAGCGGACTTGAGTCAGTCGTTGATCAGCTCAAGGGCATTGTGAAGCATCAGGTCGGAATCATAGAATTATCATTCCTTCTGGATATTGATGTGGTTTCCGAGATCTTTATCCGTATCAACCTCCAGGGCAAGCCGCTGAACCAGGAAGACTTTGCCATGTCTAAGATTTCCGTCAACGAACAGTATGACGGGGACCGGATCCGCAATACCATCGATTATTTCTGCCATCTCCTTCAGGATCCTTCCTTCCTGGATGTTCTTAAGAAGAATGAGTCAGACTTTATGAATTCAGAATACGGTAAGAATCTTGCCTGGACAGGCGGGAAGGAAGAATTCTATTATAAGCCTTCCTATGGGGATATGCTCAAGGTTGTCCTGATTGCCTGGTTCGGCAGGACAAAGATTGCCGACCTGGTCAACCTGCTGTCCGGGAAAACTTCCAGACGGGGAGAAGTGTCAAGAAAGCTCTCAGAAGAGTCCTTCAGAACTCTGGGCAAGGGAGTAAAGGCATTTACCAGCGAGAAAAACTTCCGGGGATTCTGCCAGGCGCTCGAAAAGGCCGGCTACACCTGTCCAAGACTTTTTTATTCCCAGTCAGTCCTCAATTACTGCTATGCCATGTATCTCATCATGGACAGGGAAGGACTCTCCAAGGCAAAGAAACAGTCTATGACAGGCCGGTGGATGACCATGGCCCTCATCACAGGTCATTATCAGAATTCACCGGACAGCGTGGTGATGAGAGATTGTGCAGAGATCGGCCGGGCCGGATTTGCCTCCTACCTGTCTCAGCTTGAAGAACTGCGCCTTACTGACCAGTTCTTTGCTGCCATCCTGCCGGACAAATTCAGGGCGACCAATGTCAGGACAGCATCCTTTATGGCCTTCCTTGCTGCCATGTGCGCGGCAGACTCAAAAGGGCTCTACAGTAAATCTGTTCTGATTAAGGACCTGCTTGCCGAAAAGACAGACTCCTGTCAGCTTCTCTCCAGGAACTATCTGGAGAAGTGCGGGTTTAAGACCAGAGAGACCTACGGTCAGGTGGCCAATATCACCTATACTTCAAAGGATGTGAAGAATGTTCTTAAGAAGAAATCGCCCGCAGATTACAGGGAGCTCCTGGGAGATCTGATGAGCGGGAAGGAGATCAGCGCCTCGCTGAAAGAGCATGGTATTCCCGAAGAGATCTTTACGGCAGATAAGGATCATGTTGAGGAGATTCTCTCAGCCCGACGTGAGAATATGGCTCAGATCATCAAAACCCATTATTTCGGTCTGTAAGTCGTCCGGGAGACCGGCAAATAATCCTTGCAATACCATCAGGGCTGTGATATACTACCATTCGGCAAAATGAAACACGTCATCGGATTCTGTCGGTTGCCGTGCCTGCCTGAGCGTCAGTTTATGCGGGTGGATCGAGGAAAAAGAAGATGACGGAGGAATAACAAAAAGGAGAACTAAAATGAGCGTTATTTCAATGAAGCAGTTACTCGAAGCAGGTGTTCACTTCGGACACCAGACCAGAAGATGGAACCCCAAGATGGCTCCCTACATCTACACAGAGCGCAACGGCATCTATATCATTGATCTGCAGAAGTCTGTAGGCATGGTAGATGATGCTTACGAAGCAGTGAAGGCCTGTGTAGCTGACGGCGGAAAGATCCTTTTCGTAGGAACCAAGAAGCAGGCACAGGATACCATTAAGAATGAGGCTGAGAGAAGCGGTATGTACTATGTCAACCAGAGATGGTTAGGCGGCATGCTTACCAACTTCAAGACCATCCAGAGCCGTGTTGCCCAGTTAAAGAAGATTGAGGCCATGGAAGAGGACGGCACCTTTGACGTTCTTCCCAAGAAGGAAGTCATCAAGCTGAAGAAGCAGCAGGAGAAGCTTCAGAAGAATCTTGGCGGTATCAAGGAAATGCAGGAAGTACCGGACATGATCTTTGTCGTTGATCCCAGGAAAGAGCGCATCTGTATCCAGGAAGCACACACCCTTGGTATTCCGCTGGTAGGTATCTGCGATACAAACTGTGATCCGGAAGAGCTGGATTACGTAATCCCCGGTAACGATGACGCGATCCGTGCAGTAAAACTGATCGTTTCCAAGATGGCAGACGCCGTCATCGAGGGCAACCAGGGACAGGATGCAGAGGTTTCTGAAGAAGCAGAGATCGAAGCAGAAGAAGCATAATTTGGAGGAATAATTATCATGGCTATTACAGCAAAACAGGTTAAAGAGTTACGTGAGATGACAGGCGCCGGTATGATGGACTGCAAGAAGGCTCTTACAGCATCTGATGGTGATTTTGATAAAGCGATCGAGTTCTTAAGAGAAAAAGGACTTGCAACTGCTGAGAAGAAGGCCGGCAGAGTTGCTGCAGAAGGTATCGTGAAGGTACTGGTATCTGATGATGCGCATAAGGCAGTAGCAGTTGAGGTTAACGCAGAGACAGACTTCGTTGCCAAGAATGAGAAGTTCCAGGCATATGTAGCTCAGGTTGCTGAGCAGGCTATGGATACAGAGGCAGCTGATATCGATGCTTTCCTCGCTGAGCCCTGGAAGTTTGACGAGAGCAAGACAGTGAAAGAAGCACTGGCAGCTCAGATCGCTGTTATCGGCGAGAACATGAACATCCGTCGTTTCACCCAGATGAAAGAGGATGCCGGATTTATCGCTTCCTACACTCATATGGGCGGCAAGATCGGCGTTTTACTTGACGTCGTATCTGACGTAGTGAACGATGATGTTAAGGAGATGGCTAAGAATCTCTGCATGCAGATCGCAGCTATGAAGCCGAAGTACACAGACCGTTCTGAGGTAGATCAGGATTACTTAAAGAAAGAGGAGGAGATCCTCACTGCTGCAGCTAAGAATGAGAAACCCGGCGCTAATGACAAGATCATCAACGGTATGGTGAAGGGACGTCTCAACAAAGAGCTGAAAGAGATCTGCCTGATGGATCAGGTTTACGTTAAGGCTGAGGATGGCAAGCAGCCTGTCAACAAGTATGTTGCAGAAGTAGCGAAAGCTAACGGCGCTTCCATCAAGATCAAAGGATTCGTTCGTATGGAGACAGGCGAAGGAATCGAGAAGAAGCAGGAAGACTTCGCTGCAGAAGTTGCTGCTCAGATGGCAGGAAAGTAA
>CADBNQ010000249.1 GCA_902796045.1 uncultured Lachnospiraceae bacterium
AACGGAGCCTTTTACTAAAATAACATTATCTTCTGCATCTATACGAACGATTTCAAGATTCTGTACGGTAACCTGAACGCTTCCCATGTGACCGGGCATCTTCTTACCCTTCATAACCTTTGCGGGATCGGAAGCCATACCGTTGGAACCTGCATGGCGGTGATACTTGGAACCATGTGTCTTGGGTCCTGTATGCTGACCATGTCTCTTGATGGCACCCTGATATCCTTTACCCTTGGAAATAGCAGTTGCATCAATCTTATCTCCTGCCTCGAATACGTCGACTTTGATCTCCTGGCCGACTGTGTAATTCTCAGCGTCATCGAGCTTAAACTCTCTTACAAATCTCTTTGGTGCAGTGCCTGCCTTGTCAAAATGGCCCTTCATAGGCTTTGTTGTCAGCTTCTCTCTCTTATCCATGAAGCCAACCTGGACTGCACTGTATCCGTCGTTCTCCATTGTCTTGACCTGTGTGACCACACAAGGTCCTGCCTGCAATACGGTAACCGGAATCAATTCTCCATCTTCTGCGAAGATCTGAGTCATACCGATCTTTGTTGCTAAAATAGCTTTCTTCATCTTTAAATACCTCCTGGTTTTCTACAGCGGATCACTCTCCCGTATAACGAAAGTGATCGTACTAGTCTACAGCGGATCACTGCCGTGATCTTGCAGCCATAGGACGGTTTCCTCTCAGTTTAGACCGGACGGCCAAACTGCTGCCTCCTGTGTCTACGATACTGCCTGAAGATTATTTTGTCTTCATCTTGATGTCAATGTAAACACCTGCCGGCATCTCAAGTCTTGATAAAGCATCAACTGTCTTCTGCGTAGGTGTGATGATGTCAATCAGCCTCTTGTGGGTTCTCTGCTCGAACTGCTCTCTGGAATCCTTATACTTGTGAACAGCACGAAGAATGGTAATAACCTCCTTCTTAGTCGGCATGGGGACCGGTCCGCTCACCTTGGATCCTGTCTTCTTCACAGTCTCAATGATGCTCCTGGCTGCTGCATCGATCAGCTGATGATCGTACGCCTTCAACGTGATTCTCATAATTTGACTTGCCATAAAAAAAGTCGCCTCCTTTTCGCACTAATAGCAGTACGACAAGCGGTGACTGTACACTCTTCCGTGTGTGTCCTCAGGAACTCCACACTTCTTCTCTACCTGTGTCCTTGTAGATTGTTGCCTGTACAGTGACTTGTCGCCAGTTTTCTTGAACTTGACATTCGCTCCACGGAATAACCTGCGTCATGCGCAGCAACCTCGCGCTTCACAGCTATCATGTCACAGCACGTTATATTATACACTTTTTCTGAAGGAATGCAAGCTTTTTTTGAATTTATTCCGGGGACTTCGCGCCGCAAAGATCTTTCGTGATCTTATCCTTGTCCCAGACACCATATTCAACCCATCGCCGGACACTCCTGGGCATCTTTTCAGGGCAATACTCCGTATACAGTTTTTTGATATCCTCCTGGCTGACCTCAAAGCATGGAACCCCGTTTTTATAGATCCCGTTCCTTGAGACTAGAATATAGGTGATAAATGAGTAGAGATAACTGTTCATGTCCTCAGCCTGATTCTCCACCAGAACCTCAAAGATCCTGTAAAACTGCTCCAGGGCACAGTTCAGGCTGCGGAAATTGTGGGCTTTTCCGATCCTCTCCTTCTTGTCAGCAGGTTCTGTGATAAAGATATCCAGGATCAGCTTCTCATTTACAGACAGGAAATCCTTATACTCCTGGCTCAGATCTTTGCTCTCAGAAATGATATCATGGGTGATATCCTGAAAATCCGGAATATGCAGGAGTGTGCGGGTGATCGTTTTCTCTTTGATCAGCCTGTAAGACGCCATATTGCTATTTTGAGGACCGTTTGAGACCTTTTCCAGGATCAGGTGCTCATTTGCGATAACGATCGTCTTAAATCCCTTGTTCTCACAATATCCGTTGATGCAGCCCAGGGTATCGATCAGGTCCAGTTTGGTGCGGTCCAGATCATCAAAGACGAGCACAACTTTTTTCTCTCCCCCCTTATGAAAGTCTTCAACCACCGGCTCAAGGGGGATGTATTCCAGAGGATCAAACGAAGCGACTGCCGAGGCAACATTGCCGGCAATCGGATTTAACGATTTCAGAACAGAGTTGATTGCGGTGGCGATGCCTGTATTCTTGTTAATCTGATTTCTCTGCTTGTTCATCTTAGCCAGAAAAGGGGTGCAGATTAAAAGCCATTGATTCCGGACGGCATTGTGCAGCCCCTCGATTGTGCTCACGCCGAGAAGAGAAACACGGACAATAAAATGTGTTTCACTTAATTCTTTCGACAACTCCTTCTCAATAATATAGGTCTTCCCGCATCCCCATTCGCCGATAAGCATAAGGGCGCCCAGATGAGTTTCTTCATTGCAGTATCGAACCAGTTCCTGTAATGTACTCATATCATTTCCTCCTATCTTTTGATAATCAGCCGCAATCGACTTGTGAACACTTTTGTCCCTTTAAGAAAAGGGAATCACATATCAAGCTGATATAACTGTATCACCGGATACAACCTCTTTATAAGTATCCCGCTTATGATCCCGATCACCAGGCCGGCAGCCGTCCCGGAAATGATCAGAACCGGGAAGTAGTAGATCAGTGATCCTGTCTCAAGCACCGCCATGGCCACCAGGATCTGACCCAGATTATGGAAGACTCCCCCTGCCACGCTGACGCCTGTGGCTCCGAAGCGGTCTGTTTTTTTCAGGATGAACATGACAGCCATGCTGAGGGCTGCCCCTGCGGCACTGTAGACCATGGAAAATCCGCTGCCAAAAAGGATCCCCGAAAGCAGGATCCTGGTGCCGGTGATCACAGCCGCGGCCTGCAGACCGACTGTATATAAGAGAACCATGGTCACTATGTTGGCAAGTCCCAGCTTGACGCCGGGGACACCGGGGTTCAGAGGAATCAGCCGTTCAATATAGGCCGTCACCAGCGCTGCCGCCAGAAACATCCCGTAAAACACTGTCTTTTTCGCAGTCATGTCATCCCCTCATTCCGACAGGCATCCTGCGGTCCATCTTCCTGATGCCCCGCAGGGCAGGACCAGACCGTTTACGGAAACCGGAAGGCCGACTTCATCCGCCTCCACCTTCCCTCCGTGCACCCCTGCGATAGCAGAATGGAGCATGTAGGAAAGAACAGCCGGCTGCAGTCCTGTGGTATAGGAATTAATTAAGAAGAAAAGGGGGTCCTCCGAAAGCAGCTTCTCGCACAGACAGACCAGGGGATAGATCTTCTCTTCAATCTTCCAGACCTCACCTTTGGGGCCTCTGCCATAAGACGGTGGGTCCATGATGATCCCGTCATAATGGTTTCCCCTGCGGATCTCCCTCTCGACAAACTTGACGCAGTCATCCACCAGCCAGCGGACAGGTGCTTCGGACAGGCCGGAGGCATGGGCGTTCTCTTTCGCCCAGGTCACCATCCCCTTCGAGGCATCTACATGGGTCACTGAGGCACCTGCTGCCGCTGCCGCCAGGGTGGCTCCCCCGGTATAGGCAAACAGGTTCAGTACCCTGGGAGACTTCCCTGTCTGCTCCGCTCTCCTCCTGATCTTCCCGGAAAACCAGTCCCAGTTGACGGCCTGTTCAGGGAAGAGGCCTGTATGTTTAAAGCTGAATGGTTTCAGCGCAAAACGCAGATCCCCGTACCGGATCCCCCACTGCTCGGGGAGGTCAAAGAATTCCCACTCTCCTCCGCCCCGCCTGCTCCTGTGGTAATGGGCGTTCAGCTTACTCCACCTGGGATCCTTTTTGGGGGTCTCCCATATGACCTGGGGGTCCGGCCGCAGCAGGATATACCGCCCCCAGCGTTCCAGCTTCTCCCCCTCGCTGCAGTCAATCACTTCGTAGTCTTTCCATCTGTCTGCAATCCACATAGCTTACTCCTGTCTGATATATGCTTCGTACCGCTTCAGGCATCCTATCCCAATCGCAAAAGGCCCGGTGTGGACTGCGATGGTGGCGCCGATCTGCACCAGCTTGACCTCCCCGCAGATCCTGCCTTCAAAGCGTTCCCTGACCTTCTCATAAAAGGCATGTCCCTCTTCTATGTCAAAGCCGAAGCCCACGGCAAAATAATAGTCATGGATATCCTCCCCCGTGGACGTAAAATAGTTTTCTGCCAGCTCCATGGTCTTTGCCACTGTTTTCTTCCTGCTCCTCCCGATGCCGGATGCCTCGATCACGCCTCTTTCAAGAGTGATGAGGGGCTTTAAGGATAAGGCATTGCTTGCTATGGCGGCCAGCTTGCCGATCCGGCCTCCGTGAACCAGGTAGTCGGTATTGCCCACAGTAAAGAAAATGTGGTTGGAAATCTTCATCCTTTCCAGGATATCCACACCCTGCTCATAGGGGATGCCAGCCTGTCGCATACGCCCGGCCTCGATTACCATAAGAGCCTGGGAAACAGTCCCTGCCTCTGAATTGATGACAGAAACCTTTGCCTCCGGATACTGCTCACAGATGATCTCCCCCGCATTGCGGGCACAGTTATATGAACCGCTGAGAGACGGAGTAAAACAGAGGCAGATCACCGCCTTCCCTTCTTTTATATATGAAGTAAACACATCGATGTAATCCTGAAGTGAAGGGAGGGATGTCATGGGATAGACATCCGGCTGCGTCACGACCATACGCTCATATACCTCTCTGATCCCGATCTCTTCTATTTCCTTATAATAATGTTCTCCATCAAAGGAAATATAAAAAGGGACAATGTGGAGGTCGTACTGCCTGATCACATCTTCTGTCAGGTCACAGCAGCCGTCACTGATAATCTTATAATCCATAATCTTCACCTGCACTTTACTTTAGTAAGGCCAGCACAAACAAATGTGCCGGGTAAAATAGATAAAAAAACCATTTATGAAAACCACGAAATCTCGCGGATTGTTTTCCATTGTAAAAACAGAGGAGGACCAGGGCTGCCGCCATGGGGCCTGTCAGGGCTGTCAGGGCAAAGACCAGCCTATGGGTCAGAGTCGCTCCACTTTCGTCTGCCAGAAAATACAGTATGCCAAAGGCCAGGATAAAGAGAGCCCAGGCCCGGGCCTTTCTGTCAGGATCATCTCCGGCTTTCATAAACAGAAGGACCAGAAGAGGAGCCAGAAAGGACCAGTCGCAAAACAGACTCAGCATGATCAGGAGGGCCGTCCACTCCCTGTGCCGGCTTCCGGCCGGGAAATCCACTCCTTCTGCATTGATATAGAGGATGCCGAAACAGATCAGCAGGTTAAACATGATGTTGAGCCGGTCCAGGCCCAGATAGGACGTGCCGCCCAGCGCCATCCTGTATGG
>CADBNQ010000250.1 GCA_902796045.1 uncultured Lachnospiraceae bacterium
CCGTTGATGATCTGTTCCTCTGCCTCAGCCTCAGTAAGACCCAGGGTCATCAGCTTGATGATCTGGTCACCGGCAATCTTTCCTATGGCAGCCTCGTGGACCAGAGCAGCATCTACGTTGTTGGCCTCAAGGCCCGGAACTGCCAGGATCCGTCCGCGATCCATAATGATGGCATCACACTCTGTATGGCCGGAGCAGGCTTCGTTGCCGGTAAGAACGGCATCAAACTTCTGATAGGAGTCATCTCTGGCCACGGACCTGGACACCACATCGGCGGTAGCGCCCTCTCCGTTTAAGTTGACGACATATTTACTGATGGCCCGCTGAGATCCGTGTGTCATCAGCCTCTCTCTGACCACCAGACTGGCACCTGCAGCAAGCTCGGCAGTTGTCACGCGCTCTGTATCGTCCACACCTTTGATCTGGACCATCTCCAGCTCAGCGGTGCTGTTCTCCTCCATGTAGACTTCTGTTCCGGGGTTAAGAATCCTTTTGCCCGTTCCGTCCCCCGACCCGTAATGCTTTTCGATATATTTCACTTTGGCATTTCTGCCGACATAAAAGCGGTGAATGCCATCGTGTTCCGAATCCTGGGTCCCGCAATTGTCTATACCACAGCCTGCAACGATGACTACATCGGCACCTTCCCCGATATGGTAATCATTGTAGACCACTTCGGTCGGGCCGCTCTGGGTCATGACAACAGGGATATGGACGCTCTCATTCTTAGTACCCGGCTTGATGTATATCTCCAGACCGTCACTTTCTTTCTTGGAAATGATCTCTATGTTGGCTGTAGAGACGCGTCCGGCAGACTTACTGTTGCTTCTGATATTGTAAGCGCCTTCGGGAACTTTGTGAAGATCAGCTACTTCCATCAGCAGTCTTTTCTGTATCTCGTCTAATTTGATCATAATCACAATCCCCCCTTGGCTCCGGCAAATTTCTGACACTCTTTCACAACTGAGGCCGTGCCGATCAGGTCCGGAAGCACAGATTCCCTGGCTCCCTGTGTGACCAGCTGTCCGTCTCTTAAGACAATCACTTCATCAGCAATGTTCAGGATGCGCTCCTGATGGGAAATGATCAGGATGCTGCTGTTTTTGATTTCTTTTCTCATCTGCTCAAACACTTCGATCAGATTCTGAAAACTCCACAGGTCGATGCCGGCCTCCGGTTCGTCAAAGACAGCGAGGGAAGGGGCTTTGGCCAGAACGGTGGCGATCTCTATGCGCTTCAGCTCTCCGCCGGACAGGCTGCTGTTGACCTCCCTGTCGATATAGTCTCTGGCACAGAGTCCCACTCTGGACAGGTACTCACAGGCATCGGCAACAGAGATGTTCCTTCCCGTGGCAAGCCGGATCAGGTCCAGCACCTGGATGCCCTTGAAGCGGACAGGCTGCTGAAAAGCAAAACCGATCCCCATCCTGGCACGGTCAGTGATGGACAGGTCAGTGATATCCTGACCATTGTAATATATCTCTCCCATATCAGGTTTTTCTATGCCGGCGATCAGCCTTGCCAGAGTGGATTTGCCTCCACCGTTGGGGCCGGTGATCACGACCAGCTTTCCATCCGGAATCTGCAGACTGATATCACGGATAATCTCTTTCTCCTGTCCGTCTTCACTCACTCCGAAGGATATATTTTTAAGTTCAAGCATTGATGGGTGTTCCTCCTTTATCGGTCACACTCCCCTCAAGGATTGCAGTTAAGGGAAGCTGTTATAATTATACCCTTATTCTATAGTAAGAGTCAAGAAACAAAGTCCGCAGGCGGACAAAGAACAAAGTCTGTAAGCGGACAAACAAAAAACCGGAAGGCAGCCGCTCCTTCCGGTTCTTAAAATCGCTCATTATAATACCCCTGAGGGTGATTTATGACATCTTGGCGACAGCCTTTGTCATGCGGGAAATCTTGCGGGAAGCTGTGTTCCTGTGATAGATTCCCTTGCCTGCAGCCTTGCTCAGCTCAGAAGCTGCATCGTGCAAAGCGAGGGCAGCTGCTTCCTTATCCCCGGCTGCTATAGCCTTATCGACTTTCTTGATGGATGTCCTGACGCGGGACTTGATCATCTTATTCCTTAAAGTCTTCTTCTCGATTACAGAAATCCTTTTCTTTGCAGATTTGATATTAGCCAATCTGTACACCTCCAAAAATCATCAATCATTTATCTCACATTATACTGGACACGGACAATGCAATGTAAACATACCCTTATATTCTATTGATTTGGTTCCTGTTTGTCAATAGTAAAATTAAGAAGATAAAAAAAGGGTCCCGATCATCTTTCAGAGAGTCCTATGATCAGATATTCAAGCCCGGTCCTTTCCTGGATCCTGCCGGATTTGATCTCCTCTTCCATCTGCACACAGCGGCTGATACAGTACTCCAGATCCTCAGTCGTATAATCCTTCAGCCGCGACCAGGTCCTCCTCAGGGCAAACACAGGGATACCCGCCGTTTTTGCGATCTCGCTGTCACTTTTATGGCAGTCATCCATCTCTGAGATGATCAGCAGGATCCTGTATTCACGGATGATCAAAAAAAGGATCCGCATGAAGGGCTCACGCAGGGCAGCCAGTTCCTGAAAAGTATGCAGGGCCATTTGCTTGTCCCCCGCTGTGATATAGGAAACCAGGTCCCAGATTTTGCTCTGGATCTCACCGGAGCAGATGGCCTCTATATCCTGCCTGCTGATCTCCTGCGCAGACCCGGTATAGCTGATCAGCTTTGCCACTTCATTGCTCAGCTGATACATATCGGTTCCCGTTCTCTCAATCAGATAGGCGGCATCCTTCTCCCTGATTCTCTTGTTCTCTTTTCCGAGCAGGGCAGCGATCCATCTAAGAAGCATCTTTTCAGTCTGGCTTTTCTTGAGAAACTCCTTGACACACTCATTTTTTTTGATCCATCTGTAGGCAGCCGAACGTCTGTCGACCTCCCCCTCACAGATGATCATGCATGTTGTGTCAGGCAGGCGTTTCAGAAGCGCCGCAAACTGATCTTTGCCGGATCTGATGACCCCTGTCCGGTCCAGTATGATCACCCTTTTGTCAGCAAAAAAAGGGTAGGTCATGGAAAAGTCTTCCAGCTCCCTGAAATCGATCTTACTGTTTTCAATGACCAGACAGTTCATCTGGTCCCCTTCTCTGACCAGGGCATGCAGGAGCAGATTCCTGGCCTGGTTCAGCAGATAGTCTTCATCTCCTGTCAGCAGGTAGACCTTATTGAAGCGGTTGTCTTTGATATGCTGCCTTAATTCTTTCATGAAAACCTCTTATAAAAAAACGATATCCGTCCGTCCGGACTCTGAGTGCGCCCCTTCTGGGAGTATCATATACCCTGATTCCTCTGGCGGCAAGTCTTTTGCACAATTCAGGGTGGGGATGTCCGTAGCGGTTGCCCCTGCCGGCAGAGATCAGCCCTGCCCTGAGATGGGGGAGCAGGGCTAAAAAGGGCTCCCCTGTTGAGTACCTGGACCCGTGATGTCCCACCTTGAGCACATCCATCCGGGCAAGGATCTCCCTGGCGGGATGAGAAGCAGCTATTTCTTCTTCTGACTGACTCCCGGCATCTCCGGTAAAAAGCATGTCAAAATGATGAAAGGAAAGGGCCAGGACCATGGAACTTTCATTCCTGTCCTCAGGCTGACTGCCTTTTTGCGGGTGAAGGCAGGTCAGTTTTATATCCCTGAGTGTCAGGACGTCCCCTTTTCCAAC
>CADBNQ010000251.1 GCA_902796045.1 uncultured Lachnospiraceae bacterium
CAGCTCTTTGTTATCCTGTATGCGCCGGGGCTTCTCTTTGAGATACCCATGTCATCAAGATTCACGGCTGCTGTTGTTGCCTTTGTGATCAATTATTCCGCTTATTTCTCAGAGATATACCGTGCAGGTATAGAGAGTATTTCAAGAGGACAGTATGAGGCCGGTCAGGTTCTCGGCATGACCAGGTCCCAGATCTTTTTTAAGGTTATTCTCCTTCAGGTGATCAAGCGCATTGTTCCCCCCATGGGGAATGAAGTGATCACACTGACCAAGGATACTGCTCTGGCCAGGGTCATCGGTGTCGCTGAGATCATCATGAGTGCAGAGCGTTTTACCAAGCAGGGACTGATCTGGCCGCTCTTTTCCACAGGCCTTTTCTTCCTGGCCTTCAATGGTATCCTCTCGGTTGTTCTCGGATGGATCGAGAAGAAGATGGATTATTTCAAGGTGTAAGGGGGGTGTGATCATGGCTATTTTGGAAGTAAAGAACCTGAAGAAGAATTTCGGCAGCCTGGAGGTGCTTAAGGGAATCAATTTCTCTCTGGAGAAGGGGGAGGCTCTTTCCATGATTGGTGCATCCGGAAGCGGGAAGACTACCCTGCTCCGCTGCCTGAACTTTCTGGAGAGACCGACAGAGGGACAGATTATCGTAAAGGGAAATACCATCTATGATTCTGCGGATGTCCGCACAGCATCTGAGGCGGAGATCAGAAAGAACCGCCTGCATTTCGGCATGGTCTTTCAGTCCTTCAACCTCTTTCCCCAGTATACAGCCCTGCAGAACTGCACTCTGGCCAAGGAGCTGGCCGCCAAAGAGCGCAAGGACTATAAGGCCAATAAGAAGGCCATCTTTGAGGAGATCCGGCAGGAGGGCGTGGAGATCCTCACCAACGTCGGGCTGGCAGACAAGATCGACTATTATCCCCACCAGCTGTCCGGCGGACAGCAGCAGAGGGTGGCCATCGCACGGGCCCTGATGCTTCGGCCTGATATCCTTTGTTTCGATGAGCCTACATCAGCTCTGGATCCTGAGCTGACAGGAGAGGTTCTCAAGGTTATCAGGAGTCTGGCCGAGAGACGGACCACCATGGTGATCGTGACCCATGAGATGCAGTTCGCCAGGGATGTATCGGATAAAGTCCTCTTCATGGACCAGGGCCTCGTTGTCGAATACGGGACTCCTGCCCAGGTATTTGAGCATCCGGAGGAGGAGAGGACCAGACAGTTCCTGGAAAGATATTTCGAGAACTGATCAGATGGATCATCCCGGGCAGACCTGAAACCGACTAATATTCTTGGAGAGAAGATGGATAATTATACTGTATATGCGCCTCCCTACACTATAGGAGAGGCTGCTTATGACAAGATACCTGAATATGCCCGTCTGTATGGGACCCGCGCTGCTGTGATCGGAGGCCGCAAGGCCATGAAGGCGGCAGGAGACAGGATCCGGGCTGCTTTGAAAGATTCCGGAATAGAGCTTTCAGACTTTATATGTTACGGAACAGAGTGTACCTTTGAGGCGGCGAGAAAGCTTGCAGCGATTCCCGATGTCCGGGACGCTGATATGATATTTGCCGTGGGCGGGGGAAAGGCCATTGATACCTGCAAGCTGGTCAGTCTTGACCTGAAGAAGCCCTATTTTGCTTTTCCGACCATCGCGTCAAACTGTTCAGCGGCATCCTCCCTGTCCATTGTTTACCATGAGGACGGTTCTTTTTGTGACTTTGTCCATTTCCTGGACTCTGCCAGACATGTCTTCATAGATACCCGGATCATTGCGCAGGCTCCTGAACAGTACCTGTGGGCCGGGATCGGCGATACCTACGCCAAGTATTATGAAGTGGATCTGTCCGCAAGAGGAGAGGACCTTCCCCATTACCTGGCCCTGGGCGTTCACATGAGCCGGATGTGCATGGAGACCCTGGTGCGGCATGGAGAGCAGGCGCTGAAGGACAACAGGATCGGGGAACCTTCTTATGCCCTTTCTCAGGCAGCCCTGGCCATCATTATCACAACAGGCTGGGTGTCCATGCTGGTGGCCAGAGACCACAATATGGATTACAACGGCGGTGCTGCCCATGCCTTTTTCTACGGCCTGTGCAATCTGCCCGGCTTTGATGAGGATCATCTGCATGGCGTTGTGGTCAGCTTCGGCGTCCTTCTCCTTCTGATGATGGATGGCAGGGAAGAAGAGTGCCGCAGACTCCAGGATTTCAACCGCAAGGTCGGCCTTCCGGTGAAGCTGTCCGATATCGGTGTCACGATCGATGAGGTCCGTGCCTGTGCCCCTGCCATGACCAGGGATGAAGATCTGGAGCATTATCCTTATCAGGTCACTGAGGAGATGATCATCGAGGCGGCAAAGAAGCTGCTTTAACCGACTTTTCGTCACATTTTGGTCACAATTATACATTAAGATGGCATCATAGATAGGAGGTGATTTTATGGGATATGGTTATGGATTAGGTGCTTTTTATTATGACTGGACCTACATACTGGTCATCATCGGCCTGGTGATCACCATGATTGCTTCATCCAAGGTCAAGACCACTTATGCAAAGTTCCAGAAGGTGCGGAATCATTCAGGCATTACAGGTGCCCAGGCGGCAGATATGATCCTGCGTGGGGCCGGTATCTATGATGTATCTATTGAACACATTTCAGGGAACCTGACGGACAACTATGATCCGAGGAGCAGGGTACTTCACCTTTCTGATTCCACGTATCAGTCTACGTCCGTGGCCGCGATCGGTGTGGCAGCCCATGAGTGCGGGCATGCCATCCAGCATGCCAACGGCTATGTGCCCCTCAAGGTCAGGGGGTCGATCGTCCCGGTTGTCAGCTTTGGTTCGGCACTATCCTGGCCCATCATCCTGGTCGGCGTCCTGCTGAGCTTTAACCAGACTTTAATTACAGTGGGGATCATTCTGTTTTCCCTTACAGTACTTTTTCATCTGGTCACACTGCCTGTAGAGTTTGATGCCTCCGGCAGAGCACTGAAGATCCTCGGCGATTCTCATATGCTTTATGAGGATGAACTCTATGGTGCCCGAAAGGTACTGTCAGCTGCAGCCATGACCTATGTAGCGGCTGCTGCGGCATCTCTGCTCCAGCTCCTGCGGCTTGTGCTTCTTTTTGGACGCAGAAGGTGATGACGGTATGAAGAATCTGAAGATCATCTGCGTCGGAAAGATCAAAGAGGACTATCTATGCAGAGGGATCGATGAGGCCCTGACCCTGATCCGCAGGAAGTGTCCTGTGTCTGTGACGGAGTGTGCGGACGAGCCCACGCCGGACGGGGCAGGCAGGGCAGCGGAAGAGTTGATAAAGGATAAAGAGGGACAACGTATCCTTTCACGCATCAGTGACGAGGATTACGTTGTCGCTTTGTGTATAGAGGGAAAGCGCTATAGCTCCACGGACTGGTACGCCCATCTCCATTCTTTAAAAGGCAGGCTGCCGGGATCCCTCACCTTTGTGATCGGCGGGTCTCTGGGACTCTCAGACCAGGTAATCAGGAGGGCAGATGAGAAGCTGAGCTTTTCTTCCATGACTTTTCCTCATCAGCTGATGAGACTGATCCTTCTTGACCAGATCGCATCCTGGGTCAGAACCGGGTCCTGATCAGAATGTTTAATCAATGACTTTTTGACTTGCAAATCCAGAACGCTTGTAGTATAATAGCCGTCGTGAAAGCATAACTTTCCAGTGGTCCAGTAGCTCAGTTGGATAGAGCAACGGTTTCCGGAGCCGTGTGTCGGGGGTTCGAATCCCTTCTGGATCATGCATTATAAG
>CADBNQ010000252.1 GCA_902796045.1 uncultured Lachnospiraceae bacterium
AGGAGCTCTACAAGGATTACCTCGACCGCATAGAATACGTGGTTGTAACGGACACACCCAAGGAAGCGCTGACTCACGAGAGAGACTATTTCCAGAAAAACTATCTGGAGGAGGGTCTTAAGAGAGTCGGAGCGACAAGCGATGATATTATCCTTTTCGGGGATGTGGATGAGATTCCCAATCCCGTAGTCCTTGAAAAGATCATCAGGGATTTTGACAAGACTAAGTGCTATCATCTGGCTCAGCGCAACTTCTACGGCTTTTTGAATATGGAGGAGAAATCAGGAAATATCCTTTCCATAACCGAAGATTTCCCGGATATTCAGGGAAGCGACAGGAAATGGCTGGGAACCAAGGTGACCTCCCTTCAGAATATTCCGGAGGAAGGAATAGTAAGGCTCAGGGACCTTATCCCTGTATCAGACCCCCGTTCTGTGAGAGTAGCTGACGGAGGCTGGCATTTCAGTTATATGGGAGGCTGCCACGAGACCAATCCCGTGGAGCGTATGGGAGTTAAGATCAAGGCAGCGGCTCATCAGGAGTATAACGACAGAGAGATCCTGGCTGAGACCATGGACAGGCTTATTCTGGGACAGGATATCTTTGGAAGAAACGGAAGATTTGAACGGGTAGATATAGATGACAGCTATCCGGATTATATAAGAGATCATCTCAAAGAGTATGATTATCTTGTAATGCCCCCTATTACAGCTTTTTCCCGCTTCACCCACAGAATGGACATAACAGTGGGCAGATTTTGCAGGAAGGCTTATCACAGGATTTTAAGGATCATGAGGCATGGGAACTAATATACGCAGCGCGGCGGACGTCTTTAATCAGTATTTTACAGAGAGAAACAGGATCAGAATGGGCAGGTTCTTTTTTGACCTGGCCCTGGTGGTGGAACTGGTTCTTATGATCATAGAAAAGAGTGAGCTCACCTTTTCCATGGAGAGCCATGTCTTCAGGATAACCTTTCTTGTGACACTGCTGGCGGTGCTTGTGAGACAGCACAGCAAAAAGGAGTGGTTTATCATCCTGGCGGTGTGGGTATTTACCTTTATCTGCTACAGGATTAGCGGAAGAAATGAACTGCTGAGGTTTGCTACCTTCGCCATGGCAGCCAGGGATATAGATCTCAAGAAAGCCATAAGATTTAGCTTCGACGTAAGCCTGGCAGGTTTCTCCATCATTGCACTTCTGTCCCTTACAGGACTTCTTGGCAGCGTCAGCAATGTCATGGACTATGGACGGGAAAGCACCACAGAGCTTAGGTATGTTCTGGGCTTTGGCCATCCCAACACCCTTTATGGCTGCGCCTTTGCACTGATGCTGATGTGGCTTTGGATCTACGGAAGAGAAGCACATCTCTGGCAGTATATTACACTGCTGGCGGTGAATGTTGTTCTCTACTTCCTGACATTATCAAGGACCTGCCTTATGATCGGAGTTATGACCATGGTGCTGGCACTGGCAGTCAGATATATTAAGCCCTTGAAGAATTTTGTTTTTCCCTATATACTGGCAATCCTTGTGACCCCCATAGCCTGCGCGGGCTTTTCCACCTGGGCTTCCACCGCGGGACACATTCCAAGGTATATCTGGGACACCAAGTACGATTTCTTTGTATGGAGACTGGACGAGTTTTTGAACAATAGGATCCAGTATCTTTACAGAGCCAATGAGAAGCACGCAGGCTCACTTTTTACCTGGAAGCTTTTTTCCGACAGGGAGAGCTTTGAGTACTTCGATATGGGCTGGGTAAGGCTCTTTTACTGGTACGGCATTATCCCGGCAATCCTGGTATGTATCCTGATCGCAGTATTTATCTATGTCTGCGGAAGGAAAAAGGATCTTATGACAGTGGCTTTACTTGTTTCGCTGTCGGTTTATACTGTTATTGAAGCAACCTTCGTATCGGTCTACATCGGAAGGAATTTCTTCCTCCCCATATTCGGAGTTTATATGTGGGCATTGATACGGGGAGATTTATCTAAAAATACTACGCTGCCCTGAGCAGATGAGGAAGTTTATGTCGCAGAACGTCAGGAAAAGATTGTTTTACATATTTGCGCTGGCAACGGCCCTGGGAGTCATGATCTATGAGTTTCTGACCCCCTATATGACCGATGACCTGGTATACGGGGATGAGGTGGCTAAGGCCGGCAGTTTCTTTGGCCTTTTTGCCCAGGAATACGCCCATTATATGGAGCACACCGGAAGAAGTGTTGCCCATATTATCCTGAGGATATTCCTTTTCACCGGCACCAAGGCTGTCTTTAACGTGGCAGCAGGTCTTGTGTTTGTGGCAATGGCCCTTCTTATTTACGCCAATGTCCGTGGCAGAGCCGAATATGACCTGAGGCTCCTGGCATTCATTGCCCTGCTTTTGTGGTTATTTGACCCGGCCATCAGCAACACGGTGTTCTGGGAAGACGGCGCCTGCAATTATCTTTTCACCACCACCATCATCATGAGTTTTCTTACTCTTTTCAGGAATAAAATATCGGGCGGTATTCCCAAGATCTTTGGTATGCTGCTTCTGGGAGTTCTGGCGGGATGGTGCAACGAGAACACCTCGGGAGGACTTATCCTCTTTGAGCTTATAATCATCGCTTATTATTTCCTTCAGAACAAAAAGAGC
>CADBNQ010000253.1 GCA_902796045.1 uncultured Lachnospiraceae bacterium
CAGGATAACAAAGAGCTGCAGCATCAGAGGCGTACCCCTGATGATCCAGATATAGACCTTTGTAATATATCTGACTGGCCTGAATTTCGATGTTGAGAGAAATGTGATCAAAAGCCCCAGCGGCAGAGCCAGAACCAGGGTGATGAAAAACAGTTCGATATTATATATAAAACCGGAAGTCAGCGACTCAAGGGGGCTGGATCCCATCATAATGCATTACCTTCTTTCTGAATACATAGTAACAGGCAATCGCGAGAATAACCCCCGGCCGGAAAGAACCGGAGATCTGCGATTGCCTGTCCTAGGGCTTAAAAAGCGATTAATTATCAATCATCCTTGATCAGTGCATCACTGAGACCATATTTTGCTGCGATCTCCTCAACAACACCCTCTTTGTAGAGTTCTTCGATGGCATCGCTGATCACGTCTTCTGCATCGCTCCCTTTACGGAATGCAATACCATACTCCTGATCACCAAACTGGTTGTCCATGTTCACGACCATATCAGAATAGTCAGAATCAGGACGGACCATTGCCAGAGCACATACACTGTCGACAACTGCTATGTCAGCTGTGCCGGACTTCACTTCCATCAGGGCCTTGGCCATGGAATCAGAAGCCACATAGTTGGAGTGGGCAAAATACTCCTTGGCAGAAACCTTGACAGTCTCATCATCCTCGATGGAGCCGTCGATCTTGCCCTCGCCGGTGGAGCCCTGCTCTGCAGTAACAGTAAGACCGGAAACATCCTTCATGATCTCGGCTTCCCTGTCTGCCTTCATGACCATCGCCTGTGTATTCTTCAGGTAGGGATCAGTCATGCTCATGTTCTGCTTTCTCTCCTCGGTAATGCACATACCGTTCCAGATGCAGTCGATGTTCTTGGAGTTGAGCTCAACTTCCTTGGAATCCCAGTTGATCTCCTCGAACTTCACCTTGATGCCCAGCTTTTCTGCGACAGCATTGGCCAGCTCTGTGTCGAATCCGACGAACTCGTTGTTGTCATCATAGTAGTTCATAGGTGCAAAAAGTGTCATGCCGATGACCATCTCACCCTTATCCTGGATGTATGCCCAGTCTGAGCCGCCGGCAGCAGCTTCTGTTGTCCCCTCAGCCGGTGCTCCGCCTGAGGCGCCGCATCCTGCAATCATGGTCAGGCACATAACAGTGGCAAGTAGAGTTGCTAATAGTTTTCTCATCATTGATTCTCCTTTGCATTGTTTATCAATCTACCGTACTAAAGTATTATAGTACAGCTTGAGATAAAATGCAAGCTAATCTTCTTCCCAGTTATGATAAACTGCCTGGACGTCATCGTCTTCCTCAAGCAGGTCCAGGGTCCTGTTTAAATTCTTGATATCGTCAGGATCTGTGAGGGTGACATAATTATCGGGAATCATAGTCACCTCCGCGGAGGCCATGGGAACGCCTTCCTTCTCCAGGGCTTCCCTCACTTCGCCAAAGCTGTCCGGATCAGTGAGGATCTCATAGCTGTCATCCTCCTCCACGAAATCCTCGGCACCAGCGTCAAGAGCCAGCATCATGAAGTCATCCGGATCCGTCTCATACTCTTCCTTAGATACAATAATCTGTCCTTTCTTCTGGAACATGAAGGAGACACAGCCGCTCGTCCCGATATTGCCCTTCCCCTTGGTAAAGGCTGCTCTGACATTGGCCGCTGTACGGTTCTTGTTGTCTGTCAGGGTCTCCACGATGATGGCGATGCCGCTGGGGCCGTAGCCTTCATAGGTGTTCTGCACATAATTCACAGACTCCATATCACCGGCAGCCTTCTTGATCCCTCTCTCGATGGTATCGTTGGGCATGTTGTTGGACTTGGCCTTGGCAATCACATCTCTGAGCTTGCTGTTGTTGGCCGGATCCGGCCCGCCCTCCTTGACTGCCACTGCGATCTCTCTTCCGATCACAGTAAAGATCTTGCCTCTGGCTGCATCGTTCTTTTCTTTCTTATGCTTGATATTCGCAAATTTGGAATGTCCGGACATAGTCTGTATCTCTCTTTCTTTTTATTTTTATTCACTGTATCACTGTTTTATTTCTTCGTCAAGGTCACCCTCCTGGTCTTCCTTCTCTATGAGAATCTGCCGCAGTACCTTGTTGGCCTGCTCGGAGGTCGTAAAGCTGTAGCCTTTGAAATGGACCTCCACCTGCTCTCCCGGCTCGGGAAGATGACCGATCTCGTTAATGAGGAAACCGTTCAGGATCTCAAATTCCTCCGTGTCAAAGGTGATGCCCAGTATGTCTTCAAGGTCATCCAGACGGATCATGCCCGAAGCCAGATAGACACCTTCTGACAGCCGGACGATTTCCTTCTCCTCTACATCATACTCGTCAAGAATGTCTCCGACGATGGTCTCAAGGATATCCTCCATGGCCACCAGGCCGGCTGTCTGGCCAAACTCGTCAAGAACAACAGCCAGATGGCTCTTGTTGCTCTTCATCCTGGAAAGAAGTTCATTGATATCCATGGCTTCATGGACATAAAAAGGCTTCCTCATGATGTCCAGAATCGTCCTGTCAGGCGTCTCCAGATAGCACTCGACGGCATCTCTGAGATGGAGCACTCCCACGATATGGTCCAGATCCTCCTCATAGACCGGATACCTGGAATAATGCTGGCTGACCATAAAACGGATGGCCTCCTCCAGGGAAGTGTGGCTCTCGATGCCCACGATCTTCTGCCGAAACTGCATGACGTCCTTGACATCCATGTCCCCGAATTCGAAAATATTGGAGATCATCTCTGCCTCATCCTTGAGGATCACCCCCTGCTCATGCCCTTCATTGGCAATATTGCGGATCTCCTCCTCGTAGACATTCTCCTCTTCCTCTCTGAGCTTTGAAAAATCAACCTTTTTGATAGTATCTGTCAGACGCAGCACGATCACAAGAACAACGATCATCAACAGTAAAAAGACCGTCATGATGACCGCCAGCAGCATCGTCATTGACGAGACACTCATATCTACACCTCCATAAATAGAATCAATCAGCCGATCACATCGGATAAATGGTCTGCGATATCCCTGGCCATCAGGCCGTAATAACCGCCTGCCCGGGCGGCATGATCTCCGGCAAGTCCATGACAGAAGACACCGAGCCGGGCTGCGCGAAGAAGAGGCAGCCCCCCTGCCAGAAAGCCACATATGATCCCGGTCAGCACATCACCGCTGCCTGCCACGGACATGCCGTGGTTGCCGCTGGTGTTGATGTAGACCGGAAGGCACCCGTCAGAGACGATGGTCCTGGCATCCTTTAATACCAGGACATGGCCCTGGTCGGCATGGGCACCGGCAATAGCTCTCAGATCCTGCCTGATCACGGAGACAGGCTCCCCGCACAGCCGTTCCATTTCTTTAAGGTGGGGGGTCAGGATGATCCCCCCTTCATAGCTGTCGTAGAGCTTTTGTACCTCATCCCTGCTGCCCTTCTTCTCATGCAGCAGGTCCGCCAGATTATTCAGGCCGTCCGCATCAATCACCAGGGGAGCCCTGCCCGCCTCCAGAACCTTCATAAGAAGGCTCCGTCCGGTGCTGTTTCTCCCTGTCCCCGGCCCGATCCCGATGACTGTAGCCCAGGAAAGGGCTTCCGGAAGAAGGGCGAGAGCTTCACCGTCATTTCTCCAGGTCGTCAGAATGGCTTCCGGCAGCAGAGTCTGCAGGATCTCTCTGTTCTCCTCACAGGTAAAGATCCGGACCAGGCCGCTGCCGCTCCGGTAGGCAGCCAGGGCTGACAGATAGGCTGCCCCGGCCATATTCCTGCTTCCTGCTATGAGCAGGACTTTGCCATAGGTCCCTTTGTTGGACCAGGCAGTCCGGACAGGAAGCAGACACAGGTCTTCCTGGTCAAAGCACAGAGCGCCCGGTGAAACATGGCGAACTGCCTGATCAGGGAAACCGATATCCTTCACGACAACTTCCCCGGCATAATCTGCCCCGGGATAGAGGACGAGCCCTGCCTTCAGAAGACCGAAGGTGATGGTCAGGTCTGCCTTAAAACAGCAGCCCAGGATCCTTCCGCTGCCTGCCTCCACGCCCGATGGCACGTCAACAGCCAGCTTAAAGCCCTTGCGCTCATTGACCCGGCCGATCAGGTCAGCCTGAATGCCGGAGACATCTCTCCTGAGGCCGACACCAAAGACAGCGTCCACATAGAGATCAAAGTCCTCCTCAGGCAGGTCATGGCTGATCCTGGCTCCAAGCTTTGTCAGGATATTTTTCTGGGTCATGTAAGACTCCGAAGGCTTCTTCACTCCCCCGATCTCACAGATCGTCACCTGATACCCCCTGGCCATGAGCAGTCTTCCCAGGGCAAGTCCATCTCCCCCGTTGTTCCCTCCTTCCGCGAGGATCAGAACGGAGGCAGGGAGAGGAAAACGAAAGAGGATCTCCTCCTCCATGGACATGGCGGCCTTCTCCATGAGAACGATCCCCGGTATGCCCAGGGTTTTTATGCTGTAGGAGTCTATGGCCTGCATCTCTTCTCCAGTACATATATACCGCATTGTTGGTCTCCTGTCCGCATCCGGTCAGTCTCATACAAGACAGACTGACACAATCAATAAGCCCAGCCTGCGAAAACTTTTGCAAAAGGCCGGGCTTTATCATCATTTTTATATCTCGCTGCTGTGAATCCGATAGGACAGAGTCATGATGCTCTCTGACAGATGGACATTCTCAATGATCACGTCCTCAGGGAGATTCAGATCCACCGGCGCAAAGTTCCATATAGCTTTTACACCCAGGTCCGCAAGCCTGCCGGCAATCCTGACCGCACTGTTCTTAGGCAGCGTGAGTGCCGCAATCTTTACATCATGGCCGGCGATGAACTCCTCCAGCCTGTCTATGTCATATACTTCTGCGCCATTGATCTTCTTCCCGATCACTTTCGGGTTGACATCAAACAATCCTATGATATTGAAACCATTGTGGATAAAGTCAGAATTATTGGCCAGGGCCTGCCCCAGGTTCCCGGCCCCTATGATGATGATGTTATTCCTGTCATTAAGGCCAAGGATCTTGGCGATCTCATTGTACAGATACTCTACATTATAACCGTATCCCTGCTGGCCGAAGCCTCCGAAATTATTCAGGTCCTGACGGATCTGTGATGCTGTGACATTCATCTTCCTGCTCAGCTCCTTGGAGGAGATGCGGACGACATCATTCCGTAACAGATCACCGAGATATCTGTAATAGCGAGGCAGCCTCTTAATGACCGCAGGTGATATAACCTTTTCACCGGCCGGTCTTTCTTTTGCCTTCAGATCTGACATATCATCCTCCTAATCAGTAATACTAACGCAAGTCAGTATCAATTATAACCAAAAGTTAAAGCATTGTCAAACTCCATTTCATGCAATTTCCAGTTTTTTACCATTCCTTTACTAATCCCTTTTTTCATGATAAAATAGTACGGCCCCTCTGATATCGGGGCTTTAAGAAACGGAGACCACTATGATTTTAGATTGTCAGAAGATATCCAAAGCTTTTGGAAGCGAAACAATATTAGATAAGGTCAGCTTTATGATCAATGACCAGGAAAAGGCCGCTCTGATCGGAATCAACGGCGCAGGAAAGACCACCCTGCTTAAAATCATTGCCGGTGAATATGAAGCTGACAGCGGCAATGTCATCCTGGCCAGGGGGGCCCGTCTGGGATACCTGCCCCAGGTGATCGGCACAGACTCCGGACGTACGATCTATGAAGAGATGCTCGACGCCATGAAGGACATTATCGACATGGAGAATCGGATCCGCCAGCTGGAAAAGGAGATCAGCCGTCTGTCCGGGCAGGAACTGGCGGCTGCTATGAAAGAGTATTCTCTCCTGACAGAGGAATATGAGAAAAAGGACGGCTATGCCTGGAAGAGCCGGATCAATGGGGTGCTCAAAGGGCTGGGCTTTGATGATGCCGAGTACGACCTTCCCATCAGAAGTCTGTCCGGCGGCCAGAAGACCAGGGTAGCCCTGAGCCGTATTCTCCTGACCAGACCGGATATCATCCTCCTTGATGAGCCGACCAACCATCTTGACATGGATGCCATACGCTGGCTGGAGGGCTTTCTCTCCACTTACAGGGGAGCTGTTCTGATCGTCTCCCATGACCGCTACTTCCTGGACCGGGTTGTCAGCAAGGTCATCGAGATCGAGCAGGGAACATCACAGACCTTCGAGGGCAGCTATTCACGGTATGCCGAAAAGAAAAAGGCCCAGCGGGATGCCCAGATGAAGCAGTACCTCAACCAGCAGCAGGAAATCGCCCACCAGCAGGAGGTGATCGCCAAACTGAAGTCCTTCAACCGGGAGAAATCCATCCGCCGGGCAGAGAGCCGGGAAAAGATGCTTGACAAGATGGAAAGGCTCGAGGCGCCTCCCAGGATCATGGACAGGATGCGGATCAGCCTGGAACCTGAGATCATGAGCGGAAACGACGTGCTGACCATCGAAGGCTTAAGCAAGTCTTTCGGAGACAGGCACCTCTTCTGCAACCTGAACCTCTCCATAAAACGAGGTGAGAAGGTTGCCCTGCTCGGGGCCAACGGCACCGGAAAGACCACCCTGATGAAGATCATCAACCGCCGCCTTAAGGCTGACAGCGGGCGGATCACTTACGGGGCCAAGGTGACCATCGGCTACTATGACCAGGAACAACATATCCTCGATGACAGCAAGACCATCTTTGACGAGATTTCAGATGCTTATCCCAAACTGACCCACAACAAGATCCGGAACGTGCTGGCCGCCTTTTTATTTACCGGAGACCGTGTCTTCGAGACCATCGGCCACTTAAGCGGCGGAGAAAAGGGCAGGGTCTCCCTGGCCAAGCTGATGCTCTCCAACGCCAACTTTCTGATCCTTGACGAGCCGACCAACCATCTGGATATCATGTCCAGGGAGATCCTGGAGGACGCCTTATGCAGCTATCAGGGCACCGTCTTCTATGTCTCCCACGACCGGTATTTTATCAACCGGACCGCCGAAAGGATCCTGGACCTCTCCTCAGAAGGGATCGTCAATTATAAGGGCAATTACAGCTATTATCTGGAGCAGAAAGAAGCGGGCAATATCCCGGCCGACAGTGACCCTGTCTCTTCTCTTTCAGACGGCCAGGGCTCCGGACTTCCGGAGCGGACCTCCTCCAAAGAAGACTGGATGAAAGCCCGTGAGGAGGCGGCCCGGCAGCGGAAGCTGGCCAACGACCTCAAAAAGACGGAGCATAAAATCGCAGAACTTGAACAGGAAAATGAAAGAATCCAGGAGGATATGAACAGTCCCGACTGTTCTAGTGACCCGGATAAGCTCCTGGCTCTTTCTAAACAATATGAAGAAAATGAATCAGCCCTGCTGACCCTCTATGAACAATGGGAAGAGCTGGCTGATGAATAATCGAATGATTATACTTGACTGAATTGTTTCAATTCTGATAGACACATCTCTGTATCTGTATTACAATGATACTGTTTTATAAATAAGTAAATCAAATGAGAGGAATAAGTATGAACGATTTGGATCTATTTGTGGATGCTATTGTCAAAGATAACAAGAAGTATTCATCTTCTAACGACATTGAAGAGGACCAGAAACTCCCGCCC
>CADBNQ010000254.1 GCA_902796045.1 uncultured Lachnospiraceae bacterium
CTGGCAGGATCAGAATTGTTGTGTTAGAATAATTTTGAAAGATTTATACGCCTCAAATGTTTATCGAAAACTATATTTTTAGCAGTTTTTGGAGGTAACCGTTATATGAAGGATATAGAACGAACGGAAGAAATTGTAGTGATAGATGATGATCCCATGATCATAAAGCTTGCAAGACGGATTTTTGAAAAAGCAGGCATGAAGGTTGTCTGTCTTAGTTCCGGTACAGAAGCCCTGTCTTTTTTTAAAGATGCATCTTGTCCGGACATCATACTGCTTGATGTCTATATGCCTGATATGAATGGCTTTGAGGTGCTGAAAAGGCTGAAGGAAGATCCGCTCTTTCGGCAGATTCCTGTGGTGTTTCTAACCGGTGATGAAGATGTCAGGACAGAAACGGCCGGGCTGCATGCCGGTGCGGCAGACTTTATCCGCAAGCCCTTTGCGGCGGAGGTCTTGCTCAAGCGGATTAGAAACATTATTGAGCTGAACCGCCTTCATCATGATATGGCCAGTGAAATAAGGGCTAAAACCGAGAGGCTTTCCCGGATTTATATTCAGATTGTGGAGGCCCTAGCGGCATCGGTGGATGCCAAAGACAGATACACTCATGGACATTCTTCCAGGGTAGCGGCATATTCCCGGGAAATAGCAAAAAGAGCGGGATATAACCAGGAAGAACAGGACACCATCTATATGATGGGGCTTTTGCATGACGTGGGAAAAATCGGCATCCAGGACGCCATCATTAATAAACCCGGCAGACTGACTGACGAAGAGTTTGAGATCATCAAAACTCATCCGGCTGTAGGTGCGGAGATTCTGAAAAAAATCACGGATTTTCCGGAGCTGGTGATTGGTGCTCACTGGCATCATGAACGATATGACGGGAAAGGGTATCCGGATGGTCTGTCCGGTGAGGCCATTCCGGAGATGGCCAGGATCATTGCTGTGGCGGACACCTATGACGCTATGACCAGCAACCGCAGCTATCGAGGCGCCCTTTCCCAGGAATATGTACGGTCAGAGATTGAAAGATGCAAGGGCAGTCAGTTTGATCCCAGATTTGCTGATTTTATGCTGGAGATGATCAATGAAGATAAGGATTTCTCCATGAGAGAAATCTGAACATGACTGACTCGTCTATGGAATCGAAAGATATCAACCACATCAGATGGATAAAGGAGAAGGGAACATGTCAGATATACAAAAGCTGAAAGAATCAGGCATTGATATCGAGGAGGGTCTGGCTTGCTGTGCAGATGACGAAGAATTCTATGAAGAAATGCTGGGGGAATATGTGTCTGAATATCGGTCTGGTCTGGAAGAACTGAATCGGTTTTATGAAGAAAAAGACTGGAAAAATTATGGAATCCGGGCCCACACCGTAAAAAGTACCTCACGCATGATCGGGGCCAGGTCTTTTTCAGAGACAGCCCGTGAGATGGAGTCTGCAGTCCGGGATGGAAATCAAGAGCAGATTATTGCCCGTCATAGTGACTTTATCATTGGATATCAACAGCTTGTTGATGGAATCAGGAAAGCCTTGGGCTGATCGGGAGAGACAACATGCGCGATAAGATTCTTAAAATCCTGAACCCGGATCTGCCTCTGCGCAGCCGGATGTTTCAGCTATTGTCCATCATCGCATTGGCTGAGTTCATTATCGTTACCGCCTATACCATAGTATCAGGCGGGGATGGTGACCATATCATCATGATGCTGATTGGTACGGTCCTGTTTGCTGCCACAGTGACCTTTACTTTCCATTCAGGCAGCTTAAGGCTTGGATCGACCATCTCCGGCCTGCTTTACTATTCTTTGTATCCTTTAACATTTTTTTCTTCGGGAGGAATGTATGGAGGAGCTCCTGTTGTTTTTGCCTTTGCCCTGGTTTATGTATTTCTCGTGACAGAAAAATGGGAACGGGTTTTGTCTCTTGGTGTGTGTGTGATTGTCAGCGGATTATGTTTTGCTGCTTCTTATCGCTTCCCGGATATTCTTGATCGCCATACAGCGCTTATGGAGCATATAGAATCATTTTTAGCCATCCTTCTTGTCACTCTCTTGCTGTGTTCCCTGTTTGCTTTTGTAACAGGGGTGTACCGCATGGAGAATCGAATCGTGCAGAAGCAGAAAAAGAAAATTGAAGAACTGAATCAAAACCAGAAAAGGTTTTTTTCCGACATGAGTCATGAGCTCCGCACCCCGGTTAATGCAATCATCGGATTAAATGAAATGACACTTAGAGAAGATATCCCGGATGAGGTCCGGGAGAACTCGATGAATATTGATGTTGCCAGCAGAATTCTGCTGCATACGGTCAACGAGATCCTCGACTTGTCCAAACTGGAGACAGGCCGGATGGAGATAGTGAATCTTGACTATCAGACCACGGCCATGCTGTCAGATATCGTGAATATGATCTGGCTTCGTGCTGAGGAGAAGGGATTGAATTTTAGAATTGCAGCCAATCCCAAGCTGCCGAGAGTCTTATATGGAGATGAGATGCGGATCAAACAGGTCCTTCTGAATGTCCTGACTAATGCTGTGAAATATACGAAATCCGGTTCTGTGACCTTGACCATCAGCAGCCGCCCGGAAGAAGATGGCCGGCTGCTTATGATCTATGATATAACCGATACAGGAATCGGTATTAAAGAAGAAAGCATTCCAGATCTGTTCATGGCTTTTCAACGCATGGATGCCCGGCAAACCCACACCATTGAAGGCACAGGATTGGGCTTATCCATCGTAAAACAGCTGGTTGATATGATGGATGGCAGGGTGAAGGTTCAGAGCGAATATGGAAAAGGCTCAACATTCCTCATTGAGATTCCTCAAACAGTCGTGGATTATACTCCCATCGGTGAGATTGATTTTCGTAAAAAAGAGATAGATGACAAGTCCAAATATAAAAAGGTTATTGAAAGACCCGGTCTTAGGATACTTGCTGTGGATGATACGCCGATGAACCTGATGGTTGTCAAGAAACTGCTTAGAGATACAAAGTCTGTTGTAGAAACAGCATCCTCCGGAGCAGAGGCTTTAAGGATGACAGAGGAAAACAGGTATGATGTCATACTGATGGATCATCAGATGCCGGAAATGGACGGAATCGAATGTCTGCACAGGATACGAACCCAGGAGAACGGCAAGTGTAAAGAAAGCAAAGTCGTCTGCCTTACCGCTAATGTCGGTACTGAGATGGAAAAGCTGTTTTTGCTGGAGGGATTCGACGGTTATCTAAGTAAACCGGTAAAGGGTAAGATCCTGGAGGAGGAAATCGTACGACTGACTTCTTAGTGAGGGAAGTGATATTTTACCGCCCGTCACATGACAGGAACTGGGCGCCAGCTCGATTTTCCCTCCCAAGACCTCGGTACCCCGCAGCAACAGCATGCACACCGGCCTTCATCACTGTAAACCTGATTTTTAGTCCGGCTGTCAGGGCACTCGAACACTATCCCTGGATAGACGGATAGACGAGACAGCTCCGAAGACAGGGACAGCCAGACTGTTCAGTATTACATTGTCTGGAAAAGATAACGTATCGTCTTTTCGTTAGGAATAACCACCGGGCGAAGCAGATTATTCATAATGGCATCTGCTCTTGCCATAGCCCGCTCGCTTCCTGCGCCGGGGACCATGGTGACATTAAAGGCATAGAGCAATCCAAGCTTTTTGTAATACTCTTCAAGTTCCTTCGGATCTGTGATCCCTGTATACTTCATAAAGAAGATGTTCCCGGTTTTTAAAATCATCTCAGCAGGCATACCAACACTCCCCTCGATAACATCGGGAGTATTCTGCGGTGCTGAAATCATGTCACGGAAGATGGAAACCAGATCGCAGATGGGTGGTCCTATGGTTACTTCAGGCATGTCGATAAGCACCAGTTCCCCATCCTGAATCATGATATTGCCCGGGTGAAGATCATTGTGTGTTACAGTGTCAGCATCCGGGATGCTGTCAATCAGACTGTGGAGAAGCTCAATCTCCTCTGCGCTGCACCATTTATCCAGATTGTTTGCACGTTCATGCATAACGTCCTGAATCCTGCTAAAGCTGCCGACAGGTACATGTGTGCTGTGGAGCGCCTTAGCCAGTTCTACATACTGGTCTGTGTATTCCTCCAGTTTTTCAGGATGTTCACATAGAGCATGTCCTAAAGTGTCTGACTTAAGAAGCTCAAATACAACACCCAGGCAGTCTCCGACACGTACCACATCGAAAGGGATAACGGAGGGAATACCGTTGATAAAGGCTGTACGTGCAAACTCTCTTTCCCGGTCAATGGCTTCAAGAGTCATCCAGGGTTTGTAAACCTTGACGATGGTATCCTCGTCTAAACGGAAAACCGTACCGTTGCCGCCCTGGCCCAGCTTTTCACAGCCGTCAACACTGATTTCGCGCAGTTTTTTACGAACATTCAACAGCTCCACGAATCCTGTTACATCAAAGATATCATATACTTCGGAAGAAACATTGATAACATCAATAGGATATCCTTCCGCTTTACGCAGCTTCATAAGCAGACGGAGACCTGCACTGGAAATGTATTCAAGATCAGCTGCATCAAGTATTACCCCGGCATTCGGAGCTGCCTTTCTCATCTCCATCAATTCAACCTCAACCTCATTTACATTGCCGGAATCAATACGGCTGTCGAGGGTGATTGTCAGTTTGCCATCTTTTTCTGAAGATTTCATAGTATTCCTCCATTATAACCAGTTTACTGCCCGGTTTATTGATATCAAAGACAGTTCTTCAGACTCTAATCGCTTCAAACTTTTTTATCGAACCGGTGATTTTTCTGCATTTTTTCCAGTATTTTTTAGAATGTTACGGATTCAGCTGCTCTAGTAAAGGAACTGAAGACAGCCTTTGCATTCTTTAGGTAGAACACCTCCGTGTTTCCGTCATCTGCAGAATACATCTGCTGTAATGATGGATAGGCATAAATCTCCTTTTGGTGTGATGTTTTTTGGTCAATTCTATTATACCAGAAGGCAAGGGTTTATGCCTTATTTTATGCGTTGAAATATTGATTTTTCAAGGTTCATCACACCTTAACGGTGTGAGTAGTAGTTTTAGTTAATTAACATACATCACCATACAAGAGGCTGGATGGTGTGTAGAAAAACTGCTTTTCAGAATGCGCTTCCCC
>CADBNQ010000255.1 GCA_902796045.1 uncultured Lachnospiraceae bacterium
ACGCGGGGAAAACTCAAGCGTAATTTTTGCCGCAAGGTCAAATACGGGATCACCCCCGCATACGCGGGGAAAACACTAAAAAAGTCCTATAAAAACGTGGACTTCTCTCCCGGTTCTTCTTGTTTTTCAATCAGTTTCAAATACAGTTCTGCAGCAAGAATGGCATCTGGAAGAGCTCTATGCATCTGTCGATCAGCAATAGTATATTTCTTCACAAGCGTTTCAAGTCTAAAGTTGTCAACCGCCTCACGGCACAATGCTTTAGCCATGGCAACAGTATCTATATACTGGATTTGTTCCATACGTATGTTCGCTTCGGAACATGCTTCTCTAAGAAATCGTATGTCAAAAATTGCATTATGACCAATCAGTACATGGTCCCCAATAAACGACAGTACTTTATCAAGAGCATCTTTTGTCGCCCTACCCCTCTGAGCCAAAAGCTCATCAGTAATACCAGTTAGGACAGTAACCGCTTCAGGAACATGCTGCCCCCCATTAACTAACGCATGGTATTGATCTACCTGACTCCCATGTTCATATCTGACCACAGCCACCTCAATTATACTGTCCTCTTTTGACCGCAGACCTGTTGTCTCAATATCAAGCGCAACAAATGATAGAGGCGCTTCTATATCCATATTCAGAATACCTTCCGTAATATCTACAGGCCTCAACTGCACTTGTCTTTTTCGCTTTGCAACGTCGCTTTTCAGGTCGCGCTTTTTTCCCTTACTACATGTCGTTTTTACGGACCTCTTAATCGGCAGAGGCTTTTTCAAAAGGACAATTCCATCAAATTCAACCGGCTTCCAGGCCGTGTTATAAATGTAAAAGGAATACCCCTGCTCATTTCTAGCAGAGAAAACCATAATTGCTCTTCCGGAACCACACCTTTCGCATATACGTTTCCAAAGCAGGTCCCTTACTCTTGCACTGACATTCCCAACATATACCCCTGTATCAATCTCCTGAAACCACTTAGTAAGGTCACCCCTCAGTCCCAGCGGGCACTTACCGTACCCCTTCTTCCCCAACCCAGACAATCGTGATCCCCACCTCACAAATCAGCATGATAGCCTGATGGGTGATACTGGTTCCGGGGCCTAACAGCAGAGCATTGATACATGCTGCCGGGAGATATACAACTCCCTCCTTATCTGTGATCTTAATTGCATTCTGATCCCGATTAACCTTGCAGTGTTCCAAGTACAGAAAAGTCCATCTGGCCTGAAGCTGGGGTAAAGTCTGCAACGCTGGTTTTGTAATGGATTTGTTCTCAGGCATAGGGAACCACCGTTATCAATCCCATTCCAAAAGCCTTCTCACGTCCAATACCAGTCTGCAATGTCTGGCGGAAAAAATCTGCATCAGAAACCGTCAGGATTCCTTCATAAGTGACAGCCAGAATCCTGTTCTCCTTTTTCCCTTTTTTGAACATCCTCCATTCACTCTGGACTACATCAAACTGTGATTCTTGCAGGTCAAATCCCTTTTTTGCACTTTGATTAACAAGCCATTCTCTTTGCTTTGAAGCAACTGTGATTGCCTTTACTTTTCCCCTCTGTCCTTCCTTCAAGGCTTGAGCTACAGTAGGATTAGCCGTAATGCGAAATCTCCATTTTGAGCCTTCTGTAATGCGGGCAAGAAATCTTCCATACTCTTTTATCTCCCATTTCTCGCCAGAAAAACCAATCTGATCCGGGAGCGTATTATTCTGGGGCGGCACAGGACTCAGCAGAAGCAGATACTCTTTACCATATAAATGATCGATTCTCCACAGGTTTCTCTGCTTTTCTCCAGAGAAGCTGTTCTCAATCATACCGTGCATTTTTTCAAGATTATACAGAGCACTCATCGTCTCATGCTTCTTGCTATCAATTGCTACTCTCGATAAGTACATAGCCCCTCCTTCATAAAGCGATCATAGGATCATGCTCGGGTCTTCCCAACAGTACATATTGTTCTTTGTTCAGACCTCTCAGTGTATACCTGCGGTGAATAGGGCTAAAGGACACCGGCTGGTCCATCTGAGTGTGCCAAGCTGCGTGTCCTGGATGCGTCTCAGTAATGATGCGCGCACGAATAACCCCCTTCTGCTCCACATACCAATCAGCAGCGATCCATTCAGCCTCTTTCAGCGCTGTTTCAAGATCGCACTCCTTTACTCCCAAAAGAACCGGCAGTGACGGTGGGCATGAACGTCTCCCTAAAAACAAAGGAAAAACCGGTGCATTGAGTGCTTTTTCAACATTCTGCAAATAAGAATCGTCCTCACACTCAAGCCCAACCAAAAAACGCGCATCACAGAGATAGTATCTCTGTGTCACAAACGGGTTTTTCTCCCTGATCAGATTTCCTGCACTATCGTACCGAAGGTCTCCTCCTGCACTGTAGGCAGGCGACAGAGCAGTATGAAAATCACGAATAACAATCCCCGGCTGGTCCACTCGTATGCCCATACGCAGTTTTGCGGATATCTCTGCAATCTCATCACTGTCACGCCGCAACCCCATCGCAGCAGCTATCATGCCGATAACACCGGATTTAGTTGGCTCATTCCTTGTGCCACGTATATCGTACTTGGACTCATCTCCCCAGGCCTGCAGAGGCGCCGCAAATCTGAGCAGCAAAGTGTTCATTATCGGTCCTCCGTCATCAGCTCATCCAGTCTTGCCTGCAGTTCAGATAGCAGCCCCCTCATATTAACAGAATTTCCAAGTGCATCCATATCAGCGCCAATAACCCATGTATAAGCCGGTTCTTCAACAAAAGAATCATATACGGACTGCGCATATCGAGCCAGAGCATCCTTTGATCCGGCAAGATATCCCCCCTCATCGTCCATCTGAACGGGCTTTTCAAAGGCTGCCGCCATATTCACAGGCTGATCTCTGCGGACGGTAACGTATACAGCGTTCGGAAGGCTTCGATTGGCGAATGTCGCGATTTTTCCAGTAGGCATACTAAGCAGAAATGCTTTTGTAAAGTTACAAACTGCCGCTGCCGTATCGTTTCCAAGATTCCCTGCAAGCTCTCTGACATTCACAGCTGCATATCTATATAAGGTGGACGCATTATACTCCACTGTGCCCAGATGGCCGGCACCGGCATTTTCGTCTGCAGACAGATCATCTACTGCTGTAAAATAATCATATTCCGTCTGAACCCTATGGGTGGAAATGGCATGTGCCACCATTGCTGCTGCATCATAATTCATGGAAGGATCACTTGCCACCATACGGCCGAACAATGCCATATCGACAGACGGATACTCCTTTAATGCCTTTTTACACTCATCCTTATCAATTGTTTTTCCGTCGTCCGAAAGTACAATATCAGCCAATGCTTTCGCCTGTGCTGCACTCATAAAAAAGAGTGCATCCGTCCCTTTCTTCGGATCTGTTTTGCTGATACTCAGTCCAGCACCTTCCAGTACTTTTACTGCAAGTTTCTCTGCATCCACATCTTTGTTCTTTGCTCTGATCTGTTCTGCAACCATCCCCACAATATTCTTAGTACGGCTCGCCAGATCCTCCGGGGCATACATATCTCTGAACGCAACTCTCACGGCTCTTTTCCAGGCCTGACTGGAAATACGTGCACGTCGTACGCCTCCAAACACACACTGTTTGGGAGTTCCGGTGTCATCACGATTGATGCAGCTGGGTGGCACAGTCTGGATTACATGGATGTCTACATAAATATTATTGCTGTTCATAATTCTCCTCCTTGTCTTGGTTTACGCTGTAATAGTCTTGGCCCCATCTAAGTCTCACTGAAGACCTTCCGCTTTCTGACTGACACAGATAAATATCTTGAGCCAGCATCGGATAGTCCAGCCCTATATCTTTTCCCCTAAGAATCGGAATAAACGTTCTCAAATAATAGGTCAGCGCTTCAATATCCTCAGCTAGAGCAATCTGGTTAAACCGCCTGCTGATCCTATCTCTTTCTTCCTCTGGATTCTCTCCTGCATAAACCAGTCGACATGCTGCTCTGCCAAGAGAAACCCCCTTCATATTCATGTTTTTCTTTAGTGGATCATTTCCCTGCTGATGAACAGCATAAAGGGTAAGTGCATTACATATTGCCCATTCTTCTTTTGATGGCCTTCCGTTCTTACCCAACATCGCTTCCGGAATACCATCAAAAACCATTCCCCAGAGTCTGGGATCGTCTCCCGGAGTGCCGCCAATGCCCCGTCTCAGTTCAGCCAGATTCGCTTTTATTGTACTTGGATCTGTACTGAGCAGCCGGTGCAGTCTTTTTGCTGTTTCGGCATAAACAGCATCAGCCCGAGTGTTCTTCTTCAACTGCCGTTCCTCCTTTCAAAAATGGATATAATTCCCATATGTTTTTTTCAAACCACATAAAAGCCTGCGGCGCGCTATAATGTGTCTTGGCCTTATCTTTTTTATCGCTGACAGTACGCCCAATAAAAGAACTCGGCCCAACCTGTTCTATCAACAGCCTACCATTTCTTAACGCTGCAGTTCTGACTTCTCTTTCCAGTTCAATTATGGCAACATTCCTCTCCTCCGCGTCTTGATCTGCATCAATGTTTATAAGCCATTCCCTGAAAACCTGATCAATATCGTAATAAAATGCTTGTTTTGCGGTCTCAATCGGCGCATTATCTTTTTTGGGATCCAACCCGTCAGCTCTCCGGAGTTTACTCACAAACTCTCCCAGCAACCAAGCGGCTTTATCTATCTTTCCAATCTGATTAATAATTTCCTCGCGCCAGCTTTTTCCTGCCTCCGACAAAATATCAATGTGAAAAGTCACATCGTCAGCAAAACTGTCAGTAATACTGCTGGACTGACTGGAGTCATAGCGTACACAGATGACACCAAACGTCTGAACACGCTTCCACGGCAGGATACGCTCTTCTCTCAGCCTGTCACACCAGTTTACAATTCCCGGCTTCACCGATCCACTTGAGGCTGCAGTAAACGCACCAAAATCCCGCCAGATATAACGGTTTCTAAGATGCAGGAGTGGTTTATAGGAAAGCACCTCTGTCTTTTTATCCCTAACTGTTCTCCAAATCGTCATGGGTTCTCCCAGTGCGTTCACATCTTCAAATGCATCACCTCCTAGCAGGGAATAACCCGTTACCTGACCATCGGTTCTCTCAAGGATAATCCGCCTTGATTGAAGTGTGTAAAGGCCAGCCAGATTATCTGGCATTTTAATCGTTTCACGCTCACTGTCGCGAACCTTTTCCATCTCCCATGTGGGGACATCATCCATCCAGGGGATCATATCATTATCGTGCAGCATAGGCATATTCAGCATGATGGTTTCAAACAGATTGCCCCCAACTGCATATATCAATCCAAGCTTCCCAAGCCATCCGACTGTAAAGCTTCTTGATCCATCACTCTTGTCTGCCTGTTTGGCAGCACAGTCATCAAACCCATTCAGGAAAAGCAGCCATCTTGCACTTTCCGCATATGTCATCATCCTTTTCCCGATTCCTGAAACCTGAGAAAAAAGCCGAATCTTATTATTACTCTCAGAAACCGCCCCATTCAGTTTTCCCGCTGTGTTCTTTGTACCGATAGTTGCCCTAGGAACCTGGTAAAAAGGCCTCTCCGGATGGAACAGCCAAAACCGTTCTCGCCATTGCTCAAGGTAATCCCTTATCGGCTTTTCCGGGAGTCTTCCTGACTCCCATAAAGTTTTCCATCTGGTGATACACAACTTTTCCTCAGTAACCTGAGAAGGATTTCCCGATTCGTCCACTCTTGTGAAAACTGTGTGTATGAGGGCAACCAACACCCGCAATACTGCAATATCCTGCGCTGCCATTTCACCCGCGAGGCCCTTGTATAGATGCGCATTTAAGACTACATCCATCAAGGATTTCTCTTCCACATGTCCGTCAATAAGAGCAACTCTTATCCAGGGTTCATCGATCAGATTAAACTCAATATCCTTCAAACACTCTCCCTCCTTTCAACGCGCAGACCATATTTTCTATCGTAATGCGCCTGTATATTATTAATACTAGCATCTCCATTTTCATCGAACACCAGTAATCTCTTACCATTCAGCCAAGCCGATTCCTTCCACGCGTCCGGAATCCGCAATTCCTCCTGTATCCCAGATTCGACGACCCAGGACGGCAATCTCAACCTCTGATTTGAAATAGCCCTGCACAACCCTTCCGCAGGACAGTTATTAGTTTCAAAAGAATCATAGTAGCGCCAAGGGGCTCTTGTTATTCTTACTCCGGATTGGAACAGGGCGATCACCTCAAACGACATATCCCCATTCCTTACCTGCGCATTTGCCCGTTCTTCATCTGCAAGTGTTACCGCATCCAGAAAATGATTAATCGTTCTTTCTTTTCCCGGCTGAATGAGCCTAAATGCATCCGCATCCTTCTTTTCTTTATTCCTTTTCTCTTGAAACTCTCGTTTTGCCTTTGAATACCCCTCTGGTTCAATCTCAAGTCCAACTGTGTCATCATATACATTCTGAACGAGCATTGATATATCATCCGGAAGAATAAGACGATCTGGCAGCATCGCATCTGTCCTCATCAATAAATACTTCCCATAAACAGCTTCATTCCCTTTATTTGTTTTTTCACCACTGTCAAGGACATAGCATTTTGCCTTCTTCAAAACCTCAGGTCTATCTTCATCATGAATAATATGTCTGTGCAATCTTCCAATCCTTTGAAGCAGAAGGTCCATCGGACAGAGATCGGTAATCATAAGATCCACATCAAAGTCAAGTGATTGTTCTATTACCTGTGTTCCAATCACAATACAATCATCACGGTTTTCCCTCGAAGATTTTCTCCCCAGATGTTCTAAAAGCACGTTTTCCGCAGACTGCCGATCTTCCGCAATAAACCTGGAATGGAGCAGGATCACCTTTCTGTCTGGAAACGCTTCTGTCACTGCTGCGGCCATCTCCTGTGCTCTCCTAACCGTATTTAAGATTACTGCTGCACAGCCACCATCACGAAGATTGTCTTTTAGAATCTTTACTACTTCCTGTGTATCATTATTATGACCATCGATGTCAGTCTTTATAATCTTGATGTCACGTCTTATTCCTGAATAAGGAATCTCTTTTTGATGAACTCCCACTTTATCAGTCCATGTGAGAAGTGGATAACCTTGTGTTTTTCTCCAGGCATCTTCCTTGGCTGATTTGTTGTTTCGAAGATAAGCATCAATAAAAGCCGCACGTCTTTCATAAGGAAGTGTAGCACTCAACATGATTACAGGAGTATGATATTCCCCCAGCCACTCCAATGTACGTTCTAGATATTCATTCATGTAGGCATCATAAGCATGGCATTCATCAATAATTACTACTTTTCCGCTCAAACCAAGATGCCGCAGCATAAAGTGTTTCTGTTTAAGTGATGCAAGTAATACCTGATCAATCGTACTGATAACAAAATCGGCAAGTAAAGCCTGTTTAGAGCCTTGAAAAAAATCATGAACAACAAGATGAGTATTATCAAAATCATCCACTTCACATTTTGCATGCTTTCCTCGCTCCATTATGGAAGAATACTCTTCGTTTAAAACGGCCATACTATGTGCAAGTCTTATACTCAATACATTTTGTCCAGGCTGCTTCTCTCCCCATTCAACAACACGCGGTAATATACCATTTGCAGTTGCCTGTGTTGGAAGTGCAAACAACAACCCGCTAATCCGTTCATTTTGATACTCTTCTGCTGCGAGCAATGCTGCCTCTGTCTTCCCGATTCCCATTGGTGCTTCCAAAATCATTAAACCCGGATCTGCACTCTCAATCACAGCCTTAACTGCTGTCTCCTGTATTTCATTCGGTTGGAATCCAAATCTCTCTATCGACAAAGCCCGGATATCATTATTCCGATATGGATGCCAGGAAGGCGGCAGCTGTATTCTCTCTGCAATACGAGACTCTCTCTCCTCCATATTATCCGGCTTCATCTGCCCATATGAAATCAAGGGAAAATAGTTTTCATTACTTGCCAACCAATCCGCCATAATAACAAAGCCTGAAAGAATTACCGCTTCAGAATCATTTATCTCCTGTAATATATCTAATGATTCAAACGGTAGTACACTCAGAGCCCAATTAAAGAACGTTTTTTGTGTTTCAAGCCAGACCTCCCTTCTTGACTTTCCACCCCAAAGGCATAACCCATAATTCAATTCTTTGTAAACAGCTAACGGATCATCATGCAGATATTCCTCTATATCTAGTCCTATGTCCGTTCCTTTAGCCCAAGGTTTTCCATGGTGAGCACCAACTACTGCAGCTAGAGATGCGGGACATCCATTTATCAAAAGCATAACCTCTCCTGCAGCACCATGTGGCAATTCTCCGCTAAGTCTTAACTCCGGATCAGAAATCAGCGGTACATCAAGTCCCGCTGAAACGATCTTTCTCTTCAGTTCAAAACAGCCTTCCAGAATCCGTGCCTGGAACGCCATCGAAGCTTTTCCGTAATCATGAAATAGCGCTAGAAATAGAGCTGTATTCCATATAGTTTCTTCTGATATACGCCTTGTAATTGAGTTTAATGCTCCGCTATTTTTCCACTGCGACAGAAGGTACTTCATCACATTATAAGTATCTAGGCAATGCACCCACAGTGGGATCCATTTCGATTCTGCGGGGTCATTCTTCGCCGCTAAATATCTATACAGCTCATCCATATACCATAACTCCTAACAATGCTCTTAATGACAAGTAACGCTTATTATTAACCTCTTATCCTACTTTGTCCAAATAGATGTACGTTGGTATTAGCTTATTTTCGCTATCTCCGATAATCTGGGACTTAAGTGGAATTACTAGT
>CADBNQ010000256.1 GCA_902796045.1 uncultured Lachnospiraceae bacterium
AGTCACTCTGACAAGCTTCCTTGGCTCAGTCGGTAGAGCGACGCATTCGTAATGCGTAGGTCGCCGGTTCAAGTCCGGCAGGGAGCTTTTGTTTTTTTAAAGGAGGAAAAAGTATGAAACACAAAGGATTTATGTCTCATTATTTCATGTTTCTTTTGCTTCTTGTCTTCATCATGTCTTTCAGTCTGCAGGTCAGTGCAGCAGGGGTTTCCGCTCCTTCCAGGTTAAAGATCTCCCGGGTCAACGGTACTGAGCTGCTCCTGAAGTGGAAGGCCGGCAAGGGCGACGGTTATCTGATCTACCGTTATGACCAGACAACCAAGCAGTACAAGAAGATCAAGAAACTCGCAGGTGCTAAGAAGACCCAGTTTTCTGACACCAACACCAACGCCAACCTGGTACAGGCCTATGCGATCAGAGCCTACAAGAAAGGCGGCAAGGTCACCAGCAAGGCTGTGATCAGAAGATGGAACGGCTATGACAGGGCAGCAGCCTATATCGCGCACAGAGGGGCTATGAATATTGCGCCCGAGAACACCCTTGCTGCTTTCAGGAAGGCAAAGGAACAGGGCTACAGAGCATTTGAGTGTGATGTATGGTATACCAGGTCCAAGGACCTGATGGTTGCCCACAACGACAATCTGTCTGCCATCTGCAATGTCAACATCAATATCGCGAATATTAACAAGACAAACAGGATGAAGTATCCCGTCAAGACTGAGCACTATGAAAACTACCCGCCGCAGTATCTGTGCACTCTGGAAGAGGTGCTCAGCTTCTGCGCCAGGGAGAACATGACGGTCTATCTTCATTACTGGACAAGACAGTCACAGCACCCGGCGAACGCCATCAAGAAGACTGCCCAGCTGATCAAGAAATACAAGATGCAGAAAAAGGCCATCGTCTTCTCTACCAACTCCAGAGATCTGAGAGCGCTCAGCAAGTATAAGCTGAGAACCGGCTATCTTACCAGAGCTACTGCTCTGCCGGTTATGAAGAAGGCTGCGCACATCGCTCACAACAACAAGTGCGAGCTGATCATCATGCCCTACAAGCCGGATGTCTCCATGCCGCCCGCTCTGATCAAACACTGTCATAAGCTTGGACTTAAGACTTATAACTACTCAGTCAAGACACCTGAGCAGGTACAGCTGCTGATCAACAACGGGTCTGACGGCTGGATCTCCAACCATCCGGTATTTGTCAGGTAGCCATCCTTTCAACAGACGGTCTGGCTGACATCTGTCACAGAATAAAGATAATAATAAAGCTGATAATAAATCAAGCGTCGGGTAAGGCAGGGCTGCCGGTGGATGCCTGAGGCTGACTTTGTACCGCATGAAAAAAAGGCTAATTCAATCATAATCTGATGATTAGCCTTTTTTCGAGGAACAAGGGAAGCCGAAGACATTCCCGGCAGCCCTGCCTTTGATATGCTCCCTTTATAGTGCGTCAGCCCCTTCTTCTCTTCTTTTCTTCATCAGTACATACCCTTCAAAGAGATCCAGGTCCTCTTTCCGGGTGATCTTGATATTGATCTGGGACCCTTTTGAGAAATAGATGGGCTTCTTCATCTTGTGCATCAGGGTTGTAGTGTGAGGCTCCACCTCGTTGATGACCCCGGTGCGGATGGCCTCCTTGTAGAGGTCACGGATGAAAGCATACTGGAAGGCATGGGGTGAATTCATGATGGCGATGGTGTCCCGGTCTATGTACTCTGTCGTATAGTTCCTGGGGTCGTTCACCGATGTTTTGTACTTCTTAAAGGCCGACAGAAGATAATAGTCGGTCGTGGAGATCGCATTCCCCTTCTCCTTACAGACCCGGATGGCATCCGTGATGATGTCCGCCGAGAGGAAGGGGGAGGCCCCGAAGTGGACCAGGATGATATCATCATCCTCCACCTTATCTTCCAGATAAAAGACGCCGTTTAAAACCGACTCCTGAAAAGTCTCTCCGCCGTCCGCGATCCATTTCACCTTACTGAGGCCATATTTTTCCACCATATCCTTCAGGTAGTCTTTCCAGTCTTTGTGGCATACCACCTCCACAGCATCAATCTGCGGATGCTCCTGAAACACCTCCAAAGTATAGGCAAGGACCGGCTTTCCAAGCACTTCTATAAACTGTTTCGGCACATCTGCACCCAGACGGCTGCCGACTCCGCCTGCCAGTATCACACCTGTATTCATAGTCTCACTCCTGTCTCTTCTCTCCTGTTTATCCCTTTCAATCGGAATCGTCTCGACGATTCCGCGCGAGTTGCGCGATGCCGTAGGCATCTTCTTATGCGCAACTCTGCGATGCGCCGCAG
>CADBNQ010000257.1 GCA_902796045.1 uncultured Lachnospiraceae bacterium
AGTGAAGGCCGACTATTTTACAACGACCCTCTCAATCAGTCCTCATAAAAATGCACAGTGGATTAATGAGATTGGCCAGGAACTGGCTCAAAGATATGATGTGAAGCATCTGCCATCAGATTTTAAAAAGAAAGGTGGATATCTCCGATCCATCAGATTGTCCGAAGAGTACGGACTATACCGGCAGAATTACTGCGGCTGTGTATTCTCACGCCCCGGGAGATAATCCCGGGACCGGACCTCATGTCTTCTTGATAAACCTGTCCCCACATCTGGGGCAGGTGATCTCAATCCTCCCTTTTCCCCGCGGAACACGGATCTTCTGCCTGCAGGCAGGACATTTGAAGAATTTGAAGTGTCTTCCTGTCTCCTCATTCTGATCACGTCCATCACCGATCCGGTATCTCTCACCATAGCTGTCATAGTTGTTCCTGGGTTTCCTCTCAAAAAGAGGTTCCAGCCTCCGGATGAACCAGTCATTCTCCCTGAGCCTTCTGACCCGGTTTGTGGAAAAGAAACGAAACAGGCAGAAGGCAAGGGGGATAAAAGAAATCATATCCCACATGGCAGCGATCTCATATCCCTTCGTCATCGACAGGAAAGCCGCTGCATTGATGATCAGGCTGAGCAGGATGCAGCCGCAGGACAGCGCATCCATCCCGTATATTCTCTTCAGGTAATCTTTCATCCGTTCCATAATATCACCTTCGCAAAGAGGATGCTTCTAGAACATCCTGATAATGGAAAACAGTATTGTACTTCCGGTCCCCATGATGATCCCGGCCAGCAGAACACCGCACATCACTGCTATAATACTTGATTTAAAATCCATCTTCAGTATGCTGGCTGCCAGCGTCCCGGTCCAGGCGCCTGTTCCGGGAAGGGGGATGCCCACGAAAAGCAGCAAGGCAACAAATAATCCCCTTCCTGCCTTCTCCTGAAGCTTTCTGCCTGCCCGTTCTCCCTTCCGGGTGCACCACCTGCAGAAGCCTCCCACCAGAGGCCAGTCGGACCCTGCTTCGAGGAACTTTCTGGCAAAGAGGTAGATGAAGGGCACAGGGATCATATTGCCAATGATCGCGACAATATAGGAAGGAAGCAGCGGCAGCTGAAAGCCGACTGCATAGGGTATGGCTCCTCTGAGTTCGATGAGAGGGACCATAGATATAAAAAACACAATGAGATACTGTTTCAGCACTGCAATCTTCTCCTTATTCACCCCGGACCTGTCCGTTAAGGATCCGGGGACCGCTTATGTGGTCCGGCCTCATCTCCGATTCAGGATGGACCGTTTCATGGTGTCAATAAACTCTGCGTTATCTTTCGTCTTCTTGAAGAAAGTCAGGATCTGCTCCATGTTTTCTTCAGCACGGCTGCCGGACATCTCCCTGTGGAGGGCAAAGAGAACCTCCTGCTCCTCCCCTGTCAGCAGCAGGTCGTCCCTGCGGGTGCCTGACTTCTGGATATTGATGGCAGGGAATATCCTCTTCTCCGACAGTTTACGATCCAGAACCAGTTCCATATTGCCGGTTCCCTTGAACTCCTCGAAGACCACGTCGTCCATCTTGCTTCCGGTATCCACGAGGGCTGTGGCAAGGACAGTGAGGCTGCCGCCTTCTCTCATATTTCTGGCTGCCCCGAAAAACTTTTTGGGCATGTGCAGAGCCGCGGGATCCAGTCCTCCTGAAAGGGTCCTGCCGCTGGGAGGAACGATCAGGTTGTAGGCCCTGGCCAGCCTTGTGATGCTGTCAAGAAGGATCACCACGTCCTTCTTATGCTCTACCAGCCTCTTTGCTCTCTCCAGAACCATCTCGGAAACCCTGCGATGATGCTCAGGAAGTTCGTCAAATGTTGAATAGATGACCTCAGCATTCGGTCCTTCTATATACTCTCTGATGTCCGTGACTTCCTCCGGCCGCTCATCGATCAGGAGGATGATCACCTTCATATCGGGACAATTGGTGGTGATGCTCTTGGCAATCTGCTTGATCAGGGTTGTTTTCCCAGTTTTAGGCTGGGAGACGATCATACCTCTCTGCCCCCTGCCTATGGGAGACAGCAGGTCCACCATCCGCATGGAAACCGGTGCCCCGGGATATTCCAGCACGATCTTACGATTCGGAAAAACAGGGGTAAGATCCTCAAAATTCTTCCTTTTCTGCGCTTCATAAGGGCTCATGCCATTGATGGATTCTACGTACAAAAGGGCACTGTATTTCTCGTTCTGTGTCTTGACCCGGATATTACCCACCAGGATATCTCCGGTCTTCATATTAAAACGTCTGATCTGAGAAGGGGATACATAGACGTCATTCTCTCCGGGCAGATAGTTCTCACAGCGGATAAACCCGTAGCCATCCTGCATGACCTCCAGGATACCGTCTGCCTTGGCTCCGCTGTCGAGGCTCGCAAGCTCTGCCTTCATGCCCGTCTCCTGTCCTGACTTATCCGGTTCTTTCCGGCGGGGAAGGGGGCGGGTTTCCTTCTCGGGTGCAGCCTCCTCCTTCTGAAGAAGGGCAAGGAGTTCCGTTTTCTTCAGCGAACTGATGCCTTTCATCCCTTTCTCTTTTGCAACAGCTCTAAGCTGTGTTAAAGTCATACTACTATAATCCATAAACCCTCCAATCTTCTTCATGGGTTTCTAGTCGGTCTCCCCCTCCTAAAAGAAGGGAGAGTCTTATTTTTACAATATAACATACCTGATAAATAAAACAAGTTTTTTTTACATTGCCTTTCAGGGGAGTAAAATGCTACAATAGACCTGGAATCAGGAAGACTGCATAGCTTTGACAATCAGAATGGTGTCCCATGGAACGTTACCGCAGCTACTCTTCTTTTCTTGAAGAGTCTTTCGGACAAAAAGTATATAAAATCTGTCTGAACGGCGGCTTCACCTGTCCGAACCGGGACGGGACACTATCCCGGGAAGGCTGTCATTTCTGCAGCCAGGGAGGAAGCGGTGAATTCTCTGAGAATGCCGCTCTCTCCATCACAGATCAGATCCGCCTGGGCACCAGACAGACTGCCAGAAAGTATCATGGCAGTTCATATATTGCCTATTTTCAGGCATACACCGGCACTTACGGACCCCCTTCCCGATTAAGGCAGCTTTATATGGAAGCCCTGGCGCAGGAGGAGATCCTTGCGCTGGCCATCGCCACCCGCCCTGACTGTCTGGGGGATGATATCCTGGACCTCCTGGTCCAATGCAATGCCATCAAACCTGTATTCCTGGAGCTTGGACTCCAGACCTGCCACGACAGTACTGCTGCGGCTTTCAACAGAGGATACAAAACAAGCATTTTTGAAGACGCTGTCATCAGGTGTGCCCGGGCCGGCATCCGTACCTGTGTCCACCTGATCCTGGGCCTGCCGGGAGAAGACCGGACCATGATCTCCCGGACCATCGACTATGTCAACAGGCTGCCGGTAGGGGGCGTCAAGCTTTCCATGCTGCATGTTCTCAAAAATACACCGCTCGCCGCCCAATATGCGGCTCATCCTTTTCCGGTTTTCACACTGGAAGACTACACCGACCTGGTGGTCTCCTGTATTGAAGAGCTCCGTCCGGACATCGTCATCGAGCGTCTTACCGGAGACGGTCCCAGAGACCTTCTGATCGCACCGCGGTGGAGTCTTGACAAACGGCGGGTTTTAAACACTATTCACCGGAAACTAAAGGCAAGGGATACCTGGCAGGGCAGGCGGTGCCCCCATGATCAGGTCTGCCGCCAGGACAGTTACGATTGAAATAAGGGAGAAAAACAATGGCTCAGGAACCTTTAACACTTTATAAACTGATGATCCTGTATATGCTTGACAGCCTGAAGATTCCCCTGACGATCTCACAGCTGAGTGAATTTTTTGTCATCAAGAGATATACATCATATTTTCATATGCAGCAGTCGGTCAACGACCTTTGCGACGCCGGCTTTATCAGCAGAGAGCCTGTAAGAAAGTCTTCCCGCTTTCACCTGACAGAGAGCGGAAAGGAAGCCCTGGACATGTTCGGGCATAAGATCCCGGACGCCATCAAGGAAGACATCCGGGCTTATTATTACAGTATGCGAAGAGAACTTGAGTTCTCCTCAGATTTTTTCCCCGACCAGAAAGGGCACTATACTGTCCGTGCCAGGATCAGCGAGAATGACATCACCCTCCTGGAACTCACCGTCAGCACTTATGCCAGAGAGGAGGCCATGTCCATATGTGACCGGTGGAATTCCAGAGATGAGAACTACTATCACAGTCTCATGGCATCATTATTATCATGATAATGCATATGTGCTGATCAGATCCCATATCTCTTCTCTGCCCTCTTTTGTCACAGCAGAGAAGGGAATGACCGGCACTCCTTCTATCACCTTCAGAGTATCACAGATCAGAGCCAGCTGTTTTTTCACCTGGCTTTTTTTGAGCTTATCCTTTTTGGTCGCCACGATCACAGGAGAGAATCCGTTGCTTAAGATCCACCTGTACATCTGAACATCATTGGCACCAGGCTTATGCCTGATGTCAATGAGCAGAAATACCATTCTCAGCTGTCTCGAGCTATGGAGATAGTTTTCTACCATAGGTCCCCATCTGGCAGACACTTCTCTGGATACTTTCGCATATCCGTATCCCGGCAGGTCAACGATATACATTTCCCGGTTGACATTATAGAAATTGATGGTCTGGGTCTTTCCAGGCTGCCCTGAGGTTCTGGCCAGGGCTTTTCTGCATACAAGGGCATTGATCAGAGATGATTTGCCCACATTGGATTTCCCGGCAAAAGCCACTTCCGGAAGCATATTGACCGGAAGCTTGCTGGTTATTCCACATACAGTTTCCAGTTCTGCACTTTTTATGATCATCCTTTCCCCTTTCTGCCAGCATCTTCTATGCGCTCACAAAAGCAGACTCCAGCACGTCATCCATCTGCTCGGCATACAGGATATGCATACCGTCAGTAATCTCTGCATCCAGTTCCCCGATATTTCTGCGGTTCCCTTCAGGGACGATCACTTCCCTGATGCCGGCGGCTTTTGCAGCCAGCAGCTTTTCTTTCAGGCCGCCGACAGGGAGAACCCTCCCTCTTAAAGTGATCTCGCCGGTCATGGCTATATCTCCCCTGACCTTCCTGTCAATTATGGCAGACAGCATTGCCAGGGCCATGGTGATTCCGGCGGAGGGGCCATCCTTGGGCACTGCCCCTTCCGGGATATGCAGATGGATATCATGTTTTTCAAAATAGTCTTCCTCGACCTGGTAACGGCCGGAGACAGACCGGATATAGCTCAGGCCGATCTGGGCAGATTCCTTCATCACATCGCCCATCCTGCCTGTCAGCACCACCTGGCCCTTGCCGGGCATGATGTTGACCTCAATAGAGAGGGTATCCCCTCCCACGCTGGTCCATGCCAGCCCTCTGGCGATTCCGACCTGGGGCTCAAACTGCCTGTCTTCTTTAGCGTAGGGAACCATCCCGAGAAGCTGGGGAAGCTGGTCCTTTGTCACATTCAGACATCCGCCGTCCTCTATGACCTTTCTGGCAGCCTTTCTCATGAGCCGGCCGATCTTTCTTTCAAGCTCCCTGACGCCGGCTTCTCTGGTATAAGAACGGATCAGGGCGTAGATCACCTCATCGCCAATCTCAATCTGGTCTTTTTTGATCCCGTTGGCTTTTCTCTGTTTTTCCAGCAGGTAATTGACGGCTATGTGGTATTTTTCATTTTCAGTATAGCTGGATAACTCGATGATTTCCATGCGGTCGATGAGGGGTCCGGGAATCCTCCCGGGGTCATTGGCAGTAGCAATGAAGAGGACATGGGAAAGATCCAGAGGAACCTCCAGGTAGTGATCGCGGAATGCGATATTCTGCTCTCCGTCGAGTACCTCCAGGAGGGCTGATGCGGTATCCCCCTTATAATCACTGCTGACCTTGTCAATCTCGTCGAGCAGCATCAGTGGATTACAGACACCGGCCTGACGGATGCCTTCCGCAATCCTTCCCGGCATGGCGCCGATATAGGTTTTCCGATGTCCCCTGATCTCAGCCTCGTCATGAACTCCGCCCAGGGAAATCCTGACATATTTCTTATTCAGGGCTCTGGCGATCGACCGGGCAATGGAAGTCTTCCCGGTACCGGGAGGTCCCACCAGGCATAAAATGGGGGTGTCTCCCTTGCCGGTCAGCAGTCTGACTGCCAGATAATCTATGATCCGCTCCTTCACCTTATCCAGCCCGTAATGGTCTTCCTCCAGGACGCGGATGGCATTCTTCATGTCCTTGTTGTCCCTGGATGACTTCTTCCAGGGCATCTCCAGCATGGTTTCTATGTAATTGCGCATCATGGTGCTCTCAGAAGCAACCGGCGGGAGACTTCGAAAGCGCCTGATTTCTTTGGATATCTTCTCTTTGATCTTCCTGGAGGCATTGAGCTTATCACATCTCTCCTGATACTCGTCGGCATCGGATCCTGTTTCCTCCTCACCCAGCTCCTGGCGAATGACCTTCTGCTGTTCCCTCAGCAGATAATCCCGCTGGTTTTTATCAACGCTCTTTTTTACCTTCGCGCTGATCTCATTGCGGATATCGCTGATCTCAGATTCATCCAGCATGATCCGGATCATCCGCTCAGCCTGCTGGCGGACATCTGTCTCCTCGAGCAGCCTCTGCTTCTCCTCCAGAGAAAATGGCATCTCCGAGGCCAGTTCATAGAGAAAGGGCATAAGCTGTCCGTTCTTGATCGCCCTGTCCAGCTGCGACGAAGAGAACCCGGGGTTTTTATCTGCGAATGTGCCGTAGAGATCTGACAGGATACGAAAGAGCGCTGTCTCCTGGGCACCAGGCTCAGGGATGTTCTCGGGTGGAACTTCTGTCAGAAGAACTGTTGTGTATTCTTCTTCCTCATAGTATTCCGTGATCCTGGCCCGTTTTTCTCCATCAACAAAAACACGCAGAACATTCTGACCGGCCTTCACCATCTGCTGAAGGTGGCACACTGTCCCCACAGTATACAGGTCTTCTCTCTCCGGTTTTTCCATGGCAGCATCCTTCTGCATGACCAGGAAGATACGCTGGTCCCTGTTGAGGGCACATTCCAGAGCTTTTATGGATCTGGCTCTTGACACTTCAAAGAAGGCCGCTGTCACAGGGTATACTATCTTCCCCCTGAGGGGTATCATTGGCATGATCATTTGTTCCATTTTTACCTAATTCGTCCTCCGATGATTACTCATTTTATCATCCTGTTTATGAGAAAAAAATATAAACGGATAGGGAAGAACAAACACTCCCCTATCCTCTGCCAGTCAGATGTCAGGCGATCTCGCCTCCACTTTTCTTTCTTCGTTTCTTACCGATCGGTTTCTTGCTGACCGGCTCATCATGGTATGTCAGCTGTGGCTTTTCTGTCCCCAGGACTGCCTCCTTTGTGATGGTGCAGCTCCTGACCATCTCATCTGACGGAATCATGTACATCATATCCATGACGATAGATTCCATGATAGACCTCAGCCCCCTGGCTCCGGTATTCCTCTTGATGGCCAGCTGGGCGATGGCTTCCAGTGAGTCTTCTGTGAAATGAAGCTCCACGCCATCAAGTTCAAACAGCTTCTGATACTGTTTCACAAGAGCACTCTTCGGCTCTGTGAGAATACGGATCAGGGCTTCTTCATCAAGGGGATCCAGCGAAACATTCACAGGCACCCGGCCAATGAATTCCGGGATAATGCCATACTTTACGAAATCTTCCGGAAGGACCTGTTTTAAAAGCTTGCCCAGGTCCTTTTTACGCTGTTCTACAATCTCCGCATGAAAACCAATGGACTTCTTGCCGATCCGGTTCTCTATGATCTTGTCGAGGCCGGCAAAAGCGCCTCCGCAGATAAAAAGGATGTTGGTCGTATCAATCTGGATAAACTCCTGATGGGGATGTTTTCTTCCTCCCTGAGGGGGAACAGATGCCAGAGTCCCTTCCAGGATCTTGAGCAGTGCCTGCTGCACTCCCTCTCCGGATACATCTCTTGTGATCGAGGTATTCTCTGACTTTCTGGTGATCTTATCAATCTCATCAATATAAATGATGCCTGTCTGAGCCCGTTCAATATCATAATCTGCAGCCTGGATCAGCTTCAGGAGAATGTTCTCTACATCCTCTCCTACATAACCGGCCTCTGTGAGGGCAGTGGCATCCGCGATGGCAAAAGGAACATTCAGCAGCCTGGCCAGTGTCTGAGCCAGCAATGTCTTTCCGCATCCGGTCGGGCCAATCATGATGATGTTGCTCTTCTGCAGCTCGATGTCATTGCTTTTGTCTGTGAGAATACGTTTATAATGATTATATACAGCTACGGAGAGCACTTTTTTGGCCTCATCCTGTCCGATCACATAATCATCAAGAAATGCCTTCATCTCCATGGGCTTCATGAGATTGATTTCCTGAGGATCCTCATGGTAACCATCAAATTCATCTTCAATGATCTCATTGCAGACCTCAATACATTCGTCACAGATATAGACACCTTTCGGACCGGCCACAAGCTTTCTGACCTGATCCTGTGTCTTACCGCAGAAAGAACAGCGAAGTGGTCTATTATCAGATCTTGATGCCATTCATTCACCTCTTCTCAATATACAATGATTCAGGAAAGGTTACCGCATACTCCTGCGGTAACCTTCTTAAATTACGATTGAATTACTGTCTCTTATCAACAACAGAGTCGATAATCCCGTACTCAAGCGCCTCCTGGGCTGTCATCCAGTTATCTCTCTCTGTATCGGCCTTTACCTTTTCATAAGGCTGTCCTGTATTGTCCGCAAGGATGCGGTTCATCTTCTCCTTGGTCTTAATGATATGCTCTGCGGCGATCTCTATCTCTGTGGCCTGTCCCTGAGCCCCGCCGGACGGCTGGTGGATCATAATCTCTGCATTGGGGAGGGCAAGTCTTTTGCCCCTGGTGCCGCCGGCCAGAAGAAAGGCTCCCATGCTTGCGGCCATACCCATACAGATGGTAGACACATCACACTTGATAAACTGCATGGTATCGTAGATGGCCATCCCTGCTGTGACAGACCCGCCGGGACTCATGATATAAAGATTGATATCCTTATCGGGGTCTTCAGCCTCCAGAAACAGCATCTGGGATACAACCAGACCGGCTGTTACATCATTCACCTCTTCGCCCAGAATAATGATGCGGTCCTTCAATAATCTTGAAAAGATATCATAGGAACGTTCACCATGACTGGTCTGCTCTATGACATAAGGTACTAAACTCATATAACCTCCATTATAAATAGTGCGCACTCTGATACAGGATCCACTGCTTACTCAGCTGCTTCCACAACATTGGCATGATCCAGAAGGAAATCAACTGCCTTCTTGGTTGCCAGGTTGTTCTTCATGCTTTCCTTTTCCTCATCAGGCATAAACTGCTCAATCTGGTCCACACTCATCTGGTACATCTCAGCCATCCTGTTCATCTCCTCGGAGAGATCCTCATCAGATGCTGTGATCTCTTCTGCCTTTGCAATGGCTTCCAGTACAAGAGAACCTTTAATCCTCTTTTCAGCCTCTGGCTTCATGTTCTCTCTGAAGGTATCAGGATTCTGGCCGGAGAACTGCAGATACTGCTCAAAGGAGAGGCCCTGATAAGTGACTCTCTGCTGGAATTCCTGCACCATCTGATCTACCTGTGCTTCAATCATTGCCTCAGGGATGTCCATCTCGGCATTCTCAACAGCCTTGTCAATCAGCTGATTGGACATCGTATTCCTGGCCTGTTCTTCTTTGGCCATCTTTAATTTGCCCCTGATATCCTCTTTGTACTCTTCCAGAGAATCAAACTCTGTCGTATCCTGGGCAAAATCGTCATCAATCTCAGGAAGCTGCTTCTCTGTGATCCCAAGGATCTTTACATGGAAGACAGCCGGTTTGCCGGCTACCTCAGCGGAATGGTACTCTTCAGGGAAGGTGACCTCGACATCCTTCTCATCTCCGATGTTCAGCCCTACCAGCTGATCCTCGAATGTATCTATAAAGGAGTGGGATCCGATCTCCAGGTTCTGACTGCTGGCTGTGCCGCCGTCAAATGGCACACCGTCAATTGTCCCTGCATAATCCAGGGTGATCATATCCCCTTCTGCGACCGGTCTGTCCTCAACCTTTACCTCGCGGGCGTTCTTCTCCTGCTCTTTCTTCAGTTCTGCTTCAACTTCCTCGTCTGTTACCTCAACAGGAACCTTATCTACATCCAGTCCTTTGTACTCTCCAAGAGTGACCTCAGGTCTCACGGCAACATCTGCAGTAAATACGAATGGTTCTCCCTTTCCGATCTGAGTCACATTGATCTCCGGACGGGAAACGATCTCCAGACCCGATTCTTTCACTGCGTTCTCATAGGCTTCAGGCATAAGATCATTCGCTGCGTCTTCGTAAAAGATACCGGCACCGTAGGTTCTCTCTATAATATGCATGGGAACTCTGCCCTTGCGGAATCCGGGAAGGTTGAAAGCCCCTTTTCTCTGATTATAGATCTTCTTTGTTGCGGCAATAAACTTGGGTGCCTCTACTTCAATGGTCAGCCTGACCATATTATGATCTAATTTTTCCACCTGTACACTCATGGTTGTATCCTCCTTAAATTTCATCAAAACACATTTTAGTATTATATCATGAGACAGAACTGCTGTCTACAAAAATGTTATTCTTTTGCACCCCATCCTCTCCTGAGTATGTACAGATAAAGGATGACTGCGCTCACGGCAATAACCAGGCCATAAAGAAAATTCGCAAAAAGAAAGGTCCCGTCAGGTCCCCGCAGGCTGGGCAGAAGAAATCCTGTCAGAATCTTTGCCAGTGAATGAAAGCTTTCTCCTGCACCCGTCTGCAGCGCTGCCGCAAAGGCCAGGTTATAGAAGTTGAAAAGAAAATGAACGATCACAGTGCAGATCAGGTTGCCTGTCCTCACAGCCATGGCAGACAGGAGCAGTCCCATGACAAAGGCATAGGACATCTGGTTGGGATTCAGATGCCACAGGGCAAATAATCCAGAAGAAATCACGATCCCCTTCCCTGTGCCTTTGATCCCTCCCAGGATAACGCCCCGGAAAAGGAACTCTTCCCACAGTGCCGGATAGACACACAGAATCACTATGGACGCCGGCAGATGACCTGCTGCCTCTTTCAGGGCAGCTGCCACTTTGTTCTCAAAAAACAAAAGAGAACAGTTATTGACAAAAGAAGCAATGACTATGAGAAGAACCGACTCTGCCAGCAGGAGAAGAAAACAGGAAAAGCTGATTCCTTCAAAGTGAAAAAAAGTGCCTGTCATGAGTTCTTTCTTCTTCCTGTACAGAATGATTCCCACAAGGGCATAGATTCCGATGTGTATGATGCTCATATCTTTCTTATTCCATCTGAAGTGATCATGATCTTTCTGTTTTTATACAGCCGCCCGACAGCCTTTTTGAATTCATTCTTGCTCATACCGAACTCTTCCCTGATCTCTTCAGGAGAAGACTTGTCATGATATGGCAGGAAGCCGTCATATTTATTCAGCTTCTCCATAATCCTCCCTGCATCCACATCGATCTGAAGATATCCCTTCTCTCTCAGGCTAAGGTTCATCTTCCCGTCTTTGCGGACCTCCAGGACTCTGGCATTCACCATCTGGCCGATCCGAAGCCTTCCGGTGACCTCTTTTTTGGGGATCATGGCCATATACCTGTTGTCCACAGCCACAAAGACGCCATACCTGGGATTATTTCCGAACACGATGCCATGTACATGGTCTTCCTCTTTGTAGGGCGGATCTGTCTCCAGGTAATCGTACACCTTCATGGTGGCACAGAGCCGGTCACTCTTGTCAGTATATAGACCTACAAGATATCTCTCTCCCTCTTTCACCTTTACGGACTGTTCGCTGTAGGGAAGGAAAAGATCCCGGTCCAGCCCCCATTTTAAGAAAGCTCCGATGTCCCCTGTCTGGGCCACCTCCAGGACCGCCAGGCCTCCCAGGGTCAGGTCCGGCTTCTGGGTGGTGGCGATCAGCCTGTCATCAGAATCCCGGTAGACAAAAACCTCTACCGGATCATCAATGTCTTTGCCGTCAGGCACCTGCCTTGCCGGCAGCAGTATGCAGTCTGACCGTTTATGGAGGTTCTCCTCCTCACAGAGATAAACACCAAATCCGGTCTTATGATCGATGTACAAAGTCTGTATCTTTCCTAATTCAATCATTGTTCTTATCCTCATTTTCTAATACCAGGTCAACCATCGAAATCAGGGTATCATCCTGATTAACGTACTTAATCCTCATGATGGCATCCCCTTCCCCTTCCGGGGCAGGTGATACCATGTCTTTGTATATATGGAGTTTATCTCCTCTGCCCGAAGACTGCCTGTAGTCTGTTCTCAGCCGCGTGACAGCGGTCCCTTTCGGTAAAAAGCTGCATGCCCACATGACATAATATGCATTGTTCACATGATGGTTGGAATCAAGATAGAAATCTGAGACCTCTATCGTGGCAGCCTCTTCCCAGCTGCCGGCTGCCGGCAGCTTTCTTCTGATGCGGACACTGTCATCTGTCCCGGGGTCGACAAAAAGCTGTGTAATCCTGTCAGGGATCCTGACAGGGATCTTCTTCTCCAGATCCATAAAGACCCAGAT
>CADBNQ010000258.1 GCA_902796045.1 uncultured Lachnospiraceae bacterium
ATACAGACATTTCGAAGATAGAAAAACAGGATAAATAATGACAAATCCGTATAATGTTATTTAAAAATATGGAAATGTAAATAAAGTTACAGCTTATAAAGGAGGATGATCTATGCCTGATAAAAGACCGATTATCGGTATTACCATGGGAGATCCCGCCGGCTGTGGTCCGGAAATCACCATAAAGGCCCTCTATCAGAAAGATATCTACGACAGGTGCAGACCTCTGGTTGTCGGTGACGCCAGAGTCCTGGATGACGCAATCAAGATTCTGACAAGGACCGGCTTTTTGAAAGCCGAAGAGATCGTTACCCGTCGAGTTTCTTCTGTAAGCGAAGCCAGGTTTGTCTACGGGACCATTGATGTCTTGCATATGGACCTTGTGGATATGGACCAGCTCCAGTATGGCGTCCTCTCCCCCATGTGCGGAAAGGCAGCCTATCTCTGCGTGGAGAAAGTGATTGCCCTGGCTATGGCCGGTCAGGTTGACGCCACAGTGACGAACGCTCTTAATAAAGAAGCCATGAATCTGGCAGGCTACCACTATTCCGGTCACACAGAGATTTACGCCGACCACACAGGAACCAAAAGCTATGCCATGCTGCTGGTTCATGATGACCTCCGGGTTGTCCATGTATCCACACATGTCGCTTTGAGGGAAGCCTGTGACCGGGCTAAAAAGGACCGGATTCTTGAATGTATCCGCCTGGCTTATCAGGAATGCCAAAAGCTGGGGATCAGGGAGCCTAAAGTGGCAGTGGCAGGGTTGAATCCCCACGCCGGGGAAGGAGGCCTGTTCGGAAGAGAGGAGATTGATGAGATTATTCCTGCCATCGAGGCGGCAGCGGCAGAAGGCTATCCGGCTGAGGGTCCCCTCCCGGCAGACACAGTTTTTTCCAAAGCCCTGGGAGGCTGGTATGACATTGTTGTGGTTATGTACCACGATCAGGGACATATTCCCCTCAAAACTGTTGGATTCGTCTATGACAAAGAGGCAGGGAACTGGAAGGCAGTTAAGGGCGTAAATATCACCCTGGGCCTGCCTATTATCCGAACTTCCGTAGACCACGGTACAGCCTTTGACCGTGCCGGTCGGGGAATCCAGAACGAGGACAGTCTGGTCAATGCTATTGACTATGCCATCCAAAGTGCACAATCAAAGTAGTTCCACTTAAGTAGATCATCACTTGTCATCTGACAAAAAAAACAAGGAGGTGGTTTCTTGTTACAGCTTGCGATCATAGCCGACGATCTGACCGGAGCGCTGGATACCGCTATCAAGTTTTCAAAGAGGGGCATACGAACTCAGGTTATGGTGGGACACAAGTTCTGCGCAGATGAGCTGGACCTGTCTAAAGAAGTTCTGGTTGTTGATACGGAGACCCGTCACGTGCCTGAGAATGAAGCATATGCCAGAGTTTACAAGGCAGTTAAGCTCTGCATGGATCAGAAGATTCCCTACTTCTATAAGAAGACGGACTCTGCCCTGCGTGGACATATCGGAAGTGAATTCGCAGCTCTTTATGATGTGGTCGGAAGACAGATCGCATTTATTCCGGCTCTTCCGAAAGAAAACCGCATGACCCGGGGAGGCATCCACTATATCAGGGGGGTTCCGGTGGCGGAAAGTATATTTGGGAAGGATGCTCTGAATCCTGTTAGAAATTCTAGTGTGGAGAAGCTCATTAATGAGGAGACGACGTTATCGATAAAGAGCCTTACCCGGGATGAGACAGGGACGTGGCCAGAGGAACAGGTCCTGGTGTTTGACGCATCGACCAGAGAGGACATGGAAAAGATTTCTAAAACCCTGCAGGAGGGAGACCACCTGGCAGTTACTGCCGGTTGTGCCAGTTTTGCCGAGGTCCTTTGTGACAGGATTCCCTTTGATCTGGATAAGACCCGCCAGGTTCCGAAGACGGAAAAACTCTTTGTCATCTCGGGCAGTATCAATGCTGTCACCGAAAAGCAGGTGGCTTATGCTAAGGAGAAAGGCTGTGCCAGGATATCACTGAGCCAGGAACAGAAACTTAAGGGCGGTTACATGGACACGGAAGAAGGGAAGCATTTTCTGGAGGGACTCAGCAAGGTCTGCCGGGAAGAAGACTTCCTGGTCATCGATGTCTTCTCCGAAGATACGATCGGAGATGCCAGGGCTTACGCCTTGGAATCCGGCTTCAGCCCGGAGGAGATTCCCGAGAGGATTGCTGCCAGACTTGGAGAACTGGCCGGATACATTTCCGGACTGGAAGAGGACGCCACCGTGATGATCATCGGTGGAGATACCTTATATTCCTTCATGAAAAACCTGAAAAAACCTTTGCTTGATCCGTTCTGCGAACCGATCAATGGGACTGTATCCATGTTTGTAAAAACAGTTGATCATAATTTTCCATTGATTTCAAAGTCGGGGGGCTTTGGGCAGGAAGATTTGATTATAGAAGTATCAAACTATGTACTGAAAAATGGAGGTATTCAAAAATGAAAAAGAATTATCATGACGATTCCTGGCTGAATGAGAACGTATGGGCTAACTATCCGGAAGGTGATGAAGTTGGTGTGATCCAGGATCTGACACAGGCAGACGTACTTGCGGCAATTTCCCTGATTAAAAAAGGTAAAGTCTATGACCTTGAGACCGAGAGATTTAAGGGAATGCCGGTATGGCCGGATTCAAGGGTGTTGACTCACTGCCTAACAACTACATTATCACAGCAGAAGACTGTGAAGCATGTGCTAAGTGGGAAGGCGTTGAACTCAAGAAAGGAGATGCCGTTCTGGTTCGTCTTGGGGACAATTGGCCGACCAATGCATGTGGTGACGCAGGTATCGGAATCAGTGCAGCACGTTATCTGGTAGAAGAAGGCGGAGCTTATCTTTTAGGTGATGACATGGCCTGTATCGATGGTTTCAACGCTGACGGATCCACTTCTGTTCCCAACCATCCGCAGCCGGTACATCATTATCTGCTGATCCAGCAGGGTGTTCATATCCTCGAGTTCGTACAGCTTGACGAGTTGTAAATGACGGGGACGGTTCTCCGATTGGTACAAATCGGAGAACCGTCCCCCTTTTTTTTTGTTGTCCCAAGTGCAAAAATATACTCTGGAAATATTATAGTATATGTTGTACAAATTAACTATATACTATTCTGTTAGATAATATTTTTTTATACCTTTTGGAGAATCAAAGTGAAAAAATATATTGCCGGAAGAATACTTTTTGTCATTCCGATTATGCTTATTTTATCAATTTTTACCTTTGGACTGACTTATCTTTCTCCGTCTGATCCGGTTACTTTGTATTATCAAAGTATGGGGACGAAGCCGGATAAGGAGATGGTTGAGAGAAAGAAGGAGGAGCTTGGCCTTAATGATCCTTTCCTGGTCCAGTATGGGCACTGGATTGAGAAGGTACTTCATGGGGATCTTGGGGAGTCCTATAAGTATAAGACATCTGTATGGTCGGAAATGGGTAAAAGACTGCCTAATACATTAATCCTGACTGGTGCGACCGTATTTCTTACCATCCTTTTTGCAGTCCCTCTGGGGATATTGTGTGCTGCTTATCAGAACAGTTTTTTGGATTATCTTCTGCGGTTGATTTCTTTCCTGGGTGTTTCCATGCCAAGCTTTTGGGTTGGTACTTTGCTCATGTACGCATTTGGCGTAAGGCTCCACCTGCTGCCTATCATGGGAAGCGGAGACCTGGCTCACCTCATTCTTCCTGCAGCGACGCTGGCCTTCTGGATGACTTCTTTATATATAAGAAGATTAAGAGGCAGCGCTTTAGAAGAGATGAATAAAGACTATATGATCGGAGGGATGGCTAAAGGTTTTTCCAGGGCCAGCATCATCATGAAACAGGTCCTGCCCAACTCACTGTTATCAGTAATAACCATGTTTGGTTTGTCTATCGGGAGTCTTCTTGGGGGTGCGACCATCGTTGAGACGATCTTCGAGTGGCAGGGTGTCGGTAAGATGGCGGTAGATGCCATATCCCTAAAAGACTATCCTATCATTCAGGGCTATGTGCTCTGGATGGCTGTGATATATGTCAGCATCAATCTGATAGTCGATCTGTTATATCAGTTCCTGGATCCCAGGATCAGACTGGGAGGTGGGAAGTCATGAGTTTTTATGTGAAGAAGGCTATCCGAAACAAAGAGTTTATGATTATGCTTGCTGCAGCCGTCATTCTGATTCTGATTCCGATATTTGCCCCTGTTTTAGCACCCCATGATCCCATTGAGAATGATTATGCCAATGCGATGATTCCGGGAAACAAAGAGTATCCTTTTGGTACTGACCAGATTGGCAGATGCATCTTGTCCAGACTGATCTGGGGAGGAAGGACTTCCTTGCTCATCGTATTTCTGGTAGTAGGGATTGTCGCTGTGATCGGTATTATTCTTGGGATAGTGGCAGGTTTCTTTGGGGGATGGGTAGATATGCTTATAACCCGGTTTACCGATATCGTAATGGCTCTTCCCGCAATGGTTTTCGTTATTGCTCTGGTCAGTGTCCTGGGGCCGAGTCTAAAGAATACGATCATAGCTATGTCGCTGGTAGGCTGGACAGAGTATTGCAGGGTATCCAGGGCGCTCGTTCTGGCAGAAAAGGAGAGCGCCTACGTTCAGGAAGCCAGGCTGGGGGGATTGAATCGTTTTCATATCATAAAAAGAAATATCCTGCCGAATGTTTTTCCTTATCTTCTGGTAAATATTACCCAGGATATAGGTAATCAGCTGCTGACTCTGAGCGGCCTGTCACTGCTGGGACTTTCTTCTCAGCCCCCAACCCCGGAATGGGGATTTATGCTGAGTGAAGGAAGGAAATATATTCAAGCGGCTCCTTGGCTGATCTTTTATCCCGGATTGATTATCGTGATTCATGTCATTGTGTTCAATCTGCTTGGAGACAGCCTTAGAGATATATTAGATCCCAGATATCACAAACAAAAAGGTAAAGGAAGGAGAATGAAAGTATGGTTAAAAGAAAACTCATAACACTGGTGCTGATACTGGCACTTGCAGGAACAATGATGCTTGCAGGATGCGGTTCCTCCTCTTCTGAGGACAGTACGGCCGCCGGCGGACAGCCCGCAGGAGAGATCGCTCAGGATTCACATATCAATGCGGCCTTGTACTGGTTCGGAACAAGCCTGGATCCTGCCGAAGAGTATGATGGTTGGACCACCTGCCGTGCAGGTATCACGGAGACTCTGGTTACAGTTGATAAGAACTATGAGCTTCAGCCTCTGCTGGCCGAGAGCTGGGAGCAGAAAGATGATGTGACATGGGTTATGCACATCAGAGAGGGTGTGACATTCCATGATGGTACCCCTGTAGATGCAGCTGCGGTGAAGGCTTCATTCGAGCGTGTTATGGAAAAACAGGAGAGAGCGAAGGACTCCGCAAAGATTAAGAGCATGGAAGCAGAAGGCCAGGATATTACATTTGTGACAGAAGAGCCTTTTGGTGCATTCCTCTCAAGCATATCTGAACCGATGTACTCTGTCGTTAAGGTAGAGGATGGTCTGGATTATGCCAATGCTCCGATAGCAACCGGTCCTTTTAAGGTAACGGGATTTAAAGTAAACGAAACGATTGATACGGAAAGATATGATGGTTACTGGAATGGACCTTCAAGTGTAAAAACCATGAAGATTACATGTATCGAAGAAGACAGTACAAGAGGTCTGGCCCTGCAGTCCGGTGAGCAGGATGTAGTTCAGAGGGTGGCAAATGCCGACCTCCCGAATTTCCAGAGTGATTCAAACTTCCAGGTTGTTGACACGACAGGTGCACGTGTCCGTATCATTATCCCGAACATGCAGAATAAATTTCTTCAGGATGTAAATGTAAGAAAGGCAATCGCTGATTCTATCGATTATGATTCGCTGGTTAAGATACTTGGCGAGGGAGTGACCAACGCTCAGGCTCCTTTCCCGAAAACATCCCCATATGGCTATGACGAGCTGGACAAACAGGCCTACAATCCGGGTGAGGCAGCAGAACTTCTTAAAAAAGCAGGTTTTACAGACAGTGACGGAAATGGCTTTGTGGATAAAGACGGAGAAGAATTAAAGCTGACACTGACCTACCAGATGACCGACTACACCAGCATGCTTGAGGCAGTTCAGTCCATGGCAAAAGAATGTGGCATCAATATTGAGCTGAAGCTGACAGACAGTATTGAGGCAGTTGAAGAGAAGAAAGATTTCGATCTGATCTGTACAAACTGGCAGGTGCTTTCCACAGGTGATCCACAGTGGTTCCTTGAGAATATGTACAAGACCGGCGCTCAGAACAACTGCATCAGCTACAGCAATGAAGAACTGGATGGGATCATCAACCAGCTCTCCACTGCTTTTGAACCGGAAGACAGGCAGAAGCTGACTATTGAAGCAGAGAAGATTCTTCTTGCAGATAGTGCATCTATTTATCTGGTGGGAGAAAACAATTTTGTTCTGGCTAACACAAAGGTTCAGAATATTACACCTTACCCGATTGATTACTACTTCGTCGACAACGGTATGGGCATTTCCAAGTAATATAAAGGGAATAAGATATGGAGATTATACGGGCAGATCATGTTTCAATTACATATGACGGCATCAAAAACGCGGTGAATGATGTGTCATTTTCTGTTGAAAAAGGACAGATCATCGGCATTGTCGGGGAAAGCGGAAGTGGCAAGTCGACAATCCTTCATGGGATACAGGGACTGCTTCCACGAACCTCTGCCCGCAAAGGAACCATTTCTTTGTTTGGTAAAAGCATTGATGACATGTCGGCCGCGGAGCTGAAAAATATCCGCGGCCGGGATGTGGCGATGATCTTCCAGGATACAGGAAGATATATGAATCCTATCAGCAGGATAGGAAAACAATACACCAGTTTCCTGAAGCTCCACGAAAAGAAATCCCATGCAGAGCTTGTCGCCCTTGAAAAAGAGATGTTAAAAAGGGTTCATTTAGAAGATGCGGACCGCATTCTCCACTCTTATCCTTTTGAACTGAGCGGAGGTATGCGGCAGCGGGTGGGCATCGCCATGGCCATGTCACTGCGCCCCAGGCTGCTGCTGGCAGACGAACCTACCAGCGCCCTCGATGTCACAGTTCAGGCCCAGGTAATCTATGAAATGATGGAACTGAGGAAAAAGTACGGGACGACCATCATATTCGTAACCCACAGCATGGGAGTAGCTGCCTATATGTCAGATATCATCGGCGTTATGCAAAGCGGAAGATTAGTGGAATGGGGAAAGACGGAAGATGTCATATCATCACCTAGGGAAGAGTATACGAAATCACTGCTTGGCTCGATCATCGAGCTCAGGGATGAAAGGTTGATAACAACGATATGAAAGAGCCTATCCTGGAATTATCACATGTCAGTAAAACATTTTATTCGAGTAAAACAGGGGAGATTCCTGCTGTTTCGGACGTAGACCTGGATGTGTCTGAAGGCGAGTGCGTCGGAATCGTCGGGGAAAGCGGATGCGGAAAAAGCACGATCGCCCGGATGATCACCAGAATCACAGATGTGACAGAGGGGAAGATTCTGCTGGAAGGTCAGGATATCACTAAAGTTGAGGAGAGAGATCTGAAAAAAATCTATAAGAAGATACAGATGGTTTTTCAGGATCCTTATTCTGTCTTCAGTCCAAGGATGCAGGTGGGCACATTTTTGGAAGAAGGCCTTGTTTTCTTTGGCATCAGCAGCAGAAGCCAGGCAAGAAAAGAAGCGGAAACTCTGCTTCATATGGTTGAGCTCTCACCGGAGCTGCTCGACCGCTTTCCTCACGAGCTAAGCGGCGGCCAGCTGCAGCGGGTTGTGATCGGCAGAGCCATATCTATGGAGCCCAGGCTGATTATTCTGGACGAAGCCACCAGCGCCCTCGATGTCTCCGTTCAGAAGCAGGTCCTGAAACTTCTGGTAAAACTGCAGAAGAGGCTGGGACTCACCTATCTTTTTATCGGACATGACCTGGCGGTCGTTCGCAGTATATCCCACCGTATTGTGATAATGTACGCAGGAATTGTAGTAGAAGAGATCCAAAGTGAAAGAATTGAGCAGGCTGCAGCACATCCATACACCAGAAAACTACTTGAAAGTGTATTCTCTGTTCACGACAGGGAGAAAAAGAAAATTGTACTGGAGACACTGACCATGCAGGATTCCGGTTATGAAAGGCAGGGATGTCCCTATCAGAAGCGATGTCCCTTCGTATATGACAGGTGTAAAACTGAAAAACCAGACCTGGTTGATTATGGAAACGGACATAAAGTGCGATGCTTTTACTTTGAGTAAGGGGACGGTTCTCCGATTGGTACCAATCGGAGAACCGTCCCCCTTGATTCCTGTGGAAAAGCTGGTATAATATAAACAATAAATTTGAGGAGGTATAATTATGCGTTATTCTATTGAAGGAGAACCGTTACCAATCGTTATATGCGAAGTGGAGAATGGGGAAACGATCACATGTGAGGGCGGCGCTATGGCCTGGATGACTCCCAACATGAAAATGGAGACAAAAGGCGGAGGAGTAAAAAAGCTGCTCGGCAGGGCTCTTAGTGGCGAGTCCTTGTTTCTGAATCATTATAAGGCAGAGGGCGGTCCCGGAATGATTACCTTCACTTCAAATGTTCCAGGGGCAATACGAGCATTCGAGATCAGTCCCGGACATGAGATCGTTGCTCAGAAGAATGCCTTTCTTGCCTGCGAAGCAGGGGTAAGCCTTGATATATTCTTCCAGAAGAAGCTGGGCAGCGGATTATTCGGTGGAGAAGGTTTTATCATGCAGAAGCTTTCAGGACAGGGGACAGCATTTGTAGAGTTTGATGGATATTGTAAGGAATATGATCTGGAAGCAGGACAGAGCATGATAATAGACACAGGTTATCTTGCAGCGATGGATGCTACATGTTCGATCGATATTAAGACCGTGCCTGGTATCAAGAATGCCCTGTTTGGCGGAGAGGGTCTGTTCAATACAGTCATTACAGGACCGGGACACATATGGCTTCATTCGATGCCGATGCCGCAGCTTGCCGGGGCACTGATTCCATTTTTGC
>CADBNQ010000259.1 GCA_902796045.1 uncultured Lachnospiraceae bacterium
AAACATGGATATCGACCAGGATTTTTTAAATGAGATTTTCCGGAATAATGACATTAATATGAATAAAACTGGCTGGAAGACCATACTGTTATTGACTCCTTCATATAGCAGATAAATGATCTGCTTGATTGTCTGGGACTTGCTCTGTATACTGTCATAAGACTATACAGAAAGAGAAAGGTCCCAGAGCACCCTCCGTGACAAGTCGTGTACTCTGAGACCATGGTAAAAACCGTGATTATTATAACAGAGTATATCCTTGAGTACAAGGAGGACAGAAATATTTTTTGTTAAGAGCAGGGGTTCTTCTCCACCATGTCCCAAATGCGGAGGCTTTCTACAGTACAGGGATTCCCGTTCCCGTATCCGCAAAAAGGAAGGTGGGGAAAAACAGACAGTTATGATAAGAAGATTGCGCTGTGAACACTGTCATTCTTACCATAATGAACTGCCGGACTGCCTCCTTCCTTATAAGCATTATGAGGCAGAAGTTGTCTCCGGAGTGATCGATGGATATGTGAGTTCCAACGATAGTGAATCAGAAGACTATCCTTGTGAAGAAACCATGAGGCGATGGCGCTCCTGGTTCCGGAAGAACAGGAACAATCTTGAAGGCTTTCTTCAGAATTCTGCAGAACGCATCCTTGACCTGAAAGACCGCATGTCCCTCTTTCACGAATCACTGCTCGTTTCCATCCGTAACCGATACCAGAACTGGCTGGAGATCTGCCTCCGCATTGTTTATAACAGCGGGGGCTGCCTGGCCCAGTTTTGGTAACACCGGTCATGCACCTGCTTTGTTTTGAATGACACAGGCAGGTCCGATATAGTGGTCTCAGAAAGGAGATCACATATCATGTTTATTGTTAATGCCAAAAATGACTCTTGGAGAGATGATGCTGCACTGGAGCGATTCCAGATGATCGCACCTCTTCTCGAGGAGATGGACAATGCCAAAAAGATACAGTGCCGTGAGACGATCGCACAGGAGAATGACATCTCCACCCGCAGTCTCTACCGTTATGAGGAGGCCTACAGAAAAAAGGGATTTGAGGGACTTAAACCGGCATCCCGCGAAAAACACTATTCTCAAAAGCTTCCGGAGAATTTCGCTTTTCTCTTAGAGCAGGCGATCCAGCTCCGGAAAGAGGTGCCGAAGCGTTCCGTAGAGACCATCATATATATCCTTGAAGCGGAAGGACATGTAGCCCCGGGCCTCCTAAAACGTTCCACTCTGGAAAGACATCTTTATAAAGCCGGTTTTGGGACAGCACACATGAAGATGTACGAAGAGGCAAGGCAGAGTTCCTCCAAACGGTACTGCAAACCACACCGGATGATGCTCATACAGGGCGACATCAAATATGGCCCGAGCCTTCCGATCGGCAAAAACGGGGCCAAGGTGAAAACATATCTCTCTTCCGCACTCGATGATCATTCCAGGTACCTCCTTCATTCCAGGTTCTATGCGGGACAGGAAGAGACCATCGTGGAGGAGACTTTCCGTCAGGCAGTCCTGCATCACGGCAGATTTGATGCCTGCTACTTTGATAACGGCAAACAGTATGTTGCAAAACAACTGAAGTTCTCCCTTGCGAAGCTGGGGATCCGTGTCTGTCATGCAAGGATCCGGAGTGGTAAATCCAAGGGAAAGATCGAGAAGTTCCACCGGGTAGTCGATTCTTTCCTGAGGGAATCAAAGCTCAAGAAAGTCACCTCTCTGGACGAGTTGAACCGTTACTGGTCGATCTACCTGGAAGAATACTATCACAAAGATCCCCATGAAGGGATCCGTGAATACTACAGGTCTCTCGGGGTTGACGTGCCCGCTGAAGGGATCACGCCGTTACAGGAGTGGAACCGTGATCCCAGGCCGTTGGTCTTCCTGGATGCTTCCGTAGTCGCAGAGGCATTCCTGCATCATGAAAAGCGCAAAGTAGATAAAGGAGCATGTATCAGCTTCCGTGGCATGAAGTATGAAACAAGACCGTCCCTGATCGGCTTTACGGTCGAGATCGCTTACGATCCGGGACATCCTGAGACGATCATCATATCCCATCCCGGGATGCTGCCTTTCACCGCGCGCCCGATGAAGATCGGGTCATTCTGCGATAAAGAGCCATCCCTTCCTGTTTCCATGCTCGCGGAAGAGCCGACGACTTCCAGGCTGCTCGATGCCCTGGAAAAGAAACAGGAGCAGTCAAAAGCGATCTTTACCGATGCCATCTCTTATGCGGGATATCGGAAGGATGGTGAGTGAGTATGTATAAAGAATTCTTTGGGATGGAACATACTCCGTTTGTAAGGAATGTACCGGTCGATAAGCTCTATGAATCCGTTGCCATGCATGAGACTCTGGCACGGCTTTCCCATGCGGCGGAGAACCAGCTTTTTGCCGTTGTGACAGCCGATTCCGGCTGTGGGAAATCAACACTTATCAGGAGGTTCTGCGAGGAACTCCCTAAAAATGAATATATCGTTCTGTATCTTTCCGATTCTAAACTCACCCCGAGATGGCTTTATAAAGGGCTCCTCGATCAGCTTGGCCTGGAAGCGTCGATCAACCGGGGTGAATCAAAAACAAAACTGCAACAACAGATCGCATATATTCGTGGAGTGCAGCATAAAAATGTAGTCTGCATCCTGGATGAAGCGCACCTGATCGAAAAGGAGACTTTGGAGGAATTCCGGTTCCTCTTAAACTATAACTATGATTCCATGAGCCCTATGGCCATCGTCCTTGTGGGACAGACGGAACTGTGGGAAAACAAGCTGAAATATCAGAGGTATGAAGCGATCCGACAGAGGATCGAGATCTATTGCAGCCTGCCACATCTGGACAGGGCGGAAACTGAGAGATATATCCAGAGCCATCTGGATTATTCCGGATGTGGTCAGGAGATCTTTACGACCAAAGCCCTGGATGAGATCTATCAGACTTCAACCGGCATCCCAAGGATGATCAACCGGGTTTGTGAAAAAAGCCTGCTCTATGCCTATCAGCAGAGAAAAAGGCTCATAGATGATCACATGGTCAAGTATGTTACAGAGCATGAGATGATCAGGGGAAACCAGTTTTAGATGCATTGGGTGGTGCAAACCGCCCTTTGCCCTTATTTCTCTGTGACGCAAAATCAATCAATACCATGACAATCTGGATGGTCAGTTTCGTGACAGCTCATGAAATCATTAACACGATATTAAACAATGCCGATGTTTCGGTACGGTCATCGAATACTCATATTATGCGGCACACCTGCGCCAGTCTTTTATACAATAATGGTGTCGAATTGCATACTATTGCCAGGATCCTGGGAAACAGTGAAGAAGTCCTGCGAAAAACCTATGTACATTTTGAAGAGGACAATCTGATATCCGCAATGGAGGCAATAGCTGATATCGAATGAAAGAACGGCCTAAGGAGGGATGGTGTTGGGAGAAAGGTATTTAACGGTAAAAGATCTTCAGGAAAGATTAAAGATAAGCCGTACGAAAGCATATTATCTGGTGAATCAACCGGACTTTCCAAAGCTTAAGATAGGGCGTGATATCAGGATCCCAGAGACTAAATTAGAGGAGTTTCTGGGATCGATTCTTTATAATGAATACTCATTATAAAGATGGTCGTTTTTAATATCGTTTTATTAAAAAACAAAGCTGATTAAAGAGTATAACCCGAATAACTCTCTTCGAAAAAACAAGTCAGATAAAGCGGATGCTAAGAAAATCACCGCCTATACACTTGACAAATGGCTCCTTCTGAAACAATATGGAGCTATG
>CADBNQ010000260.1 GCA_902796045.1 uncultured Lachnospiraceae bacterium
AAAAATGCGAAATTATAAGTTTACCATAAGCTATGACGGAACAAGGTTCTTCGGATGGGAGAGACAACCCGGCAAGGATATGACCATTCAGGGGAAGCTTGAGTCTGTTCTTAAGAAGATGACCGGGACCGAGGACATCAATCTGATAGGAGCCGGAAGAACAGACGCGGGGGTTCATGCAAGAGCCATGACTGCCAACTGCGTCCTGGATACGGATATGACTGAAGGGGAGATTCAGGATTATATGAACAAATACCTTCCGGAGGACATCAGTGTCAATGAGGTCAGGGCCTGCTCCGACAGATTCCATTCCAGATACAACGCCATTGGCAAGACCTACCGCTACACCTGCTGGTATGGGGCTGCCAAGCCTGTTTTTGACAGGAAGTACGTGACTGTACTGGAGCAAAAGCCTGATGTGGAGAAGATGAGACTGGCCTCACAGGCCCTTATCGGAACCCATGATTTTAAGAGCTTTTGCGGCAATTCCAAGATGAAGAAGTCCACTGTCAGGTGCGTGGACAATATCAAAATAGAGGAGAGCGGCAACTACATCCGTTTCTATTTCCACGGCAACGGATTCCTTCAGAATATGGTGAGGATCCTCACCGGAACCCTTCTGGAGGTGGGCTACGGCAATATTCCTGTGGAAGAGATGAAGGACATACTGGAAGCCTGTGACAGACAGAGATCCGGACCCACTGCAAGGCCTGAGGGACTTTGTCTTATGAAGGTGGACTACTGATCGGATAACAAATGAGGGGTTATTATGAGTAGAAAAAGTATTCTGACGCTGATCTTTCTTGCTGCACTATGTTTATGTCCCATGAAGGCCAAGGCCTCCGGGACAGGGGCTGTGGCAATAGGCTCAGCTACTATAAATACAGAGAAGGTAAATGTCACAGTGTCTGCATCGGATTTGCCGGACAGTGACGATGGGAAGTTCTATCTTTTTGCGGAGAAGGTATATCAGACTGGCCCCGCCGGTGCCCCGGTGGCATCTCTTCCCATGGGAACCTACGTGACTTTTTCTGTGCCTCTTGAGAGAAAGACCCCATCCTGTCATCTCTATGACAAGTTTCAGGTGGCGGTGCTTCAGGGTGGCGCCTTTGTGCCTGTAACCGGCAGCAGATATATCACCAATCCTGAGGTGCTCTGCGGCTACAGCCCTCAGAGAAAGAACAACGGCAAAAAGGGTCTTATTCTTGACGGTGCCAAGATCGGTAACGGCAATACCGAGGCTCCTGCTCTCGGAGTGCAGCAGGCTGCCTACAATATCAACCTTGAGGATGTGATAGGAGGCAACGGCGGCGTTGTCTATGAGTATAACGGCAAGGTGTACCACTACGATTCCTCATACCTTAGCCAGTACGACCACTGTGCAAGGACCTGCACAGAGCAGGGGATGGGAGTTACCATGGTGCTCCTTAATCCTTATAAGCCCGGCCAGGAGTTTATGATATCTCCTTATTCAAGACCCGGCATGGGAAAGGCCAATTACTACATGATGAATACCTCAGAGGACCAGGGACTGGAGAATCTGGAGGCAGTAGTGTCATATCTGGCCTACAGATATAACGGACAGAATGGCTTCGGACAGGTGGACAACTGGGTGATAGGCAATGAGATCAATGCCAAGAATGCCTGGAATCATACCGATGTATCGGATCTTATGACCTATGCCCAGCTCTATGCAGATGAGCTCAGGGTCTGCTATACCGCCATTAAGACCAGAAATGCCAATGCTACGGTGTGCTGCAGTGTGGATCAGAACTGGACCTATATCCATAATCCATCATATTTTTCTGCAAGAAGCTTTTTAGAGGCCATGAATGCCTGCATCTGTGCTCAGGGCAACTTCGACTGGGCTCTGGCGCAGCATCCCTATAACTATCCTCTCACCTGGACCAGCTTCTGGACTCCCAAGGATGCCCAGGCTGCGTCTATGATACAGCACAGCATTGATTCTCCTTACATTTCCATGGAGAATATAGAACAGCTTACGGACTACATGGGGCAGGCAGCCATGCTCAATACCAAGGGAGCGGTGCGCCCGATACTCCTTACCGAGGTTGGATATTCCTCCACCCAGGGTGAGGAAGCCCAGGCGGCAGCTATTGTTTACGCATATCAAAGAGCCGCTACCAATCGATATATAAATATGATAGTATTTAATCGTCAGACTGACGCTGCGGATGAAGTGGCCGGCGGTCTTTCTGTGGGGCTTACAAGGCAGGATGGCTCAAGAAAGCTTGCCTTTGAATTTTACCAGCAGATGAACGGCCCCGCTGCAGATGCCTATATACAAAGGGCGGCGTCCTACATGGGAATTGGGGACTGGGCAGCTGCCATGAATGCCAGATAACGGGGATTTACTTGAATGAGGATAATT
>CADBNQ010000261.1 GCA_902796045.1 uncultured Lachnospiraceae bacterium
ACGGCCTCCTCCGCCTCCGCCGACCAGGGCAGCAGCCTGCCTGATGATGTTGCCGGCGTGGGCGCCTGCCTTTACGGCGTCATCTGTGGCTGTCACGATCAGATTGACCTTTCCTCCCAGGTCGGAGGCCAGCACAACGATCCCGCTGCCGATTTTCTCCTTCAGGTCATCGCCAAGTGTCCGCAGGGCATTCATGTCCACATCCTTTACAGAGACAGGCAGCAGCTTAAATCCGCCTGCTTCTATGGCGTCATCCATGACATCTGCCACTTCACTCCTGGCAATCTGGTCTTTAAGTTTCTCATTCTCAGAGGAAAGAGCCTTTACCTCGTCCAGAAGGGCCTGGATCCGGCTGACCAGGTTTGCCGGTTCAGTCTTTGCCTTTCTGGCTGCATCCAGCAGGGTATGCTCTATCCCGGCATAATAATGTAAGACATTATCCCCGGTGATGGCCTCGATCCTCCTCACGCCGGCTGCGATGCCGCTCTCGGAAAGGATCTTGAATGTGCCGATGTCTCCGGTGTGCTTCACATGGGTTCCGCCGCAGAACTCTTTGGAGAAATCACCCATGGAAACGACGCGTACCTTCTCACCGTACTTCTCGCCGAAGAGGGCGACAGCACCGGTCTTTTTTGCCTCATCTACTGTCATGATATCAGTACATACCTGCAGATCTTCGGCGATCTCATGATTCACCAGGTCTTCCACAGCCCTGATCTCCTCAGGTGTCATGGCCTGGAAATGGGAGAAATCAAAGCGGGTACGTCCTCCATCCTGGAAAGACCCTGCCTGTTCCACATGGGAACCCAGGACTTCCTTTAATGCCTTGTGCATCAGATGGGTGGCGGAATGATTCTTGCAGGTCGCTTTTCTGTTGGCAGCGTCCACGGACAGGGTGACCTGATCTCCCACCTTGATCATCCCCTTTGTCATCCTGCCGATATGACCGTATTTTCCGCCCTTTAAGGGGATGGTGTCCTTTACCTCAAACTCAGCATCGGCCGTGCGGATGAATCCGGTGTCCCCCTGCTGTCCGCCCATGGTGGCATAGAAGGGGGTCTCCTTTACGATCACTGTTCCTTCATCACCATCTGCCAGAGCCTCTGTGATCTCCTCGGTGCTGGTCAGCACGGTCACCTCTGACTGAACGGTAAGCTGGTCATAGCCGACGAATTCCGTGGTGATGGCAGGATCGATCTCGTCATATACTGTGGCGTCTGCCCCCATGTAATTGGTGGTCTTTCTGGCCTTTCTGGCCTTGACGCGCTGTTCTTCCATGCAGACCCTGAAGCCTTCTGTGTCAACCTTATATCCCTTCTCGGCCAGGATCTCCTCTGTCAGGTCCAGAGGGAATCCGTAAGTGTCATAAAGCTTGAAGGCATCCTCTCCGGACAGCTCGCTGCTGCCCTCAGCCGACATCTTTGCTTCCAGGTCACCAAGGATGGAAAGACCCTGGTCTATGGTTTTGTCGAATTTATTCTCTTCCTGGGTCAGGACATTGAATATGAAATCTCTCTTCTCATCAAGTTCCGGATAGCCGTCCTTTGATCCCTCGATGACCGTCCTGCTCAGCTCGGCCATGAACTTGCCTTCAATCCCGAGACGGCGTCCGTGCCTGGCTGCCCGGCGGATGATCCGGCGGAGCACATAACCCCGGCCCTCGTTGCTGGGCATGATGCCATCGGAGATCATGAATGTGGCTGACCGGATGTGGTCTGTGATCAGACGGATGGAGATATCATCCTCCTCCTTCTCCTTGTAATTCTTGTGGGCAAGCTCGCCGACCTTCTCCCGCAGTGCACGGATCGTATCTACATCAAAGATTGAATCCACGTCCTGAACTACAACAGCCAGACGTTCAAGTCCCATACCGGTATCGATGTTTTTATTCTCAAGGAGAGTGTAATTATTGTGGCCGTCATTGTCGAACTGGGTAAATACATTGTTCCACACTTCGATATAGCGGTCACAGTCACAGCCGACTGTACAGTCCGGTTTACCGCATCCATAGCGGGCACCGCGGTCATAATAGATCTCTGAACAGGGACCGCATGGTCCTGCACCATGCTCCCAGAAGTTATCTTCTTTGCCGAACTTGAAGATCCGCTCCGGAGCAATGCCGATATCATCTCTCCAGATGGCAAAAGCTTCATCGTCCTCAAGGTAAACAGAAGGATAGAGCCGGTCAGGATCCAGACCTACAACCTCCGTCAGGAACTCCCAGGACCAGGCGATCGCTTCCTTCTTAAAATAATCCCCGAAAGAAAAATTGCCCAGCATCTCAAAAAATGTCCCGTGACGTGCGGTCTTTCCGACATTCTCTATATCACCTGTGCGGATACACTTCTGGCATGTGGCTACTCTCTTTCTGGGAGGGATCTCCTGGCCGGTAAAATAAGGCTTGAGAGGGGCCATGCCTGCATCGATCAGCAGCAGGCTGTTATCATTATGCGGAACCAGGGAAAAGCTCTTCATCACAAGGTGGCCCTTGCTTTCAAAATAATCAAGAAACATCTTCCTCAGTTCATTCACTCCATACTTCTTCAACGTACTATCCTCCTGTGTTCAGGCTGCCGGCGGATCTACCGGTCAGAATCTGACTCTGACACCTTCCCGGCGGCATCCTTTTCTTTTTTTCTCTTAAGCAGGGCTTTCCCTGCAAAAATACCCAGACCTGCAATAATAACATAATATATGAAAGTAACAAGGTATTGAACGAACGCATTGAATACTGCTGTCACAAAATGCCTCCTTTAGGATTATCTCCTCTTGTTATTAAAGATCTGACAATCATACTGATGATACTGTAAGCGATTATAACATAATGCAGGAAAACCTGTAAACTCATTTTTATGATTATTCAGCAGATCACTCTGACAGGCGAAAGCTGCCTGTTCATAATGACCAGATCAGCTCTGGCGCCCGGTCTGAACCCTCCGATCTCTCCCTCCATCCCGATGCTTGCGGCCGGATTAAAGGTGGCAGCCATGACGGCATCCGCAAGCGGAATGCCGAAAGAAACCGCCCTCTGCATACAGGTCATGAGGTCAGACACGGAGCCTGCCAGGGTATTATCTGCCAGTGTGGCTCTATACCCTCTCTTAAAGACCTTCTGTCCTCCCAGCTCGGTCTCTCCGTCCGGAAGTCCCGTGGCCCGCATGGAGTCAGAGATCAGGACCACCCGGTCCGGACCATACAGTCTGAAGGCTGCCCTGACCATGGCAGGATGGACATGCAGGCCGTCGCAGATCAGTTCTACAAAGACATGCCGGCAGTCTGCCGCAGCCCCTGCCGGGCCCGGCTCCCTGTGTCCCAGACCTGTCATGGCATTATAGAGGTGGGTGACATGGTCAGCACCGTGCAGGAAAGCCTGACGGGCCGTCTCATAATCGCAGGCTGTATGCCCCAGTGATATATGCACATGCTTGTGGAAACGGTCGATAAAGTCCATGGCTCCCTTTGTCTCCGGCGCCAGGGTGACAAGCCGGATGGGAAGGGATGCTGATTTCATAAGTCGGGCAAACATGGACTGGTCAGGAGCTGTAATATATGCCCTGTTCTGGGCACCTGCCTTCTCGAGGGATAAAAAAGGTCCTTCCATATGGATCCCCACCGGTCTGGCATATGCCCCTTCATCGGGTACACAGTCTGCCGTGGCGAAAATCTTCTCCAGACGGTATTCAGGAAAGGTCATGGAGGCAGGACAAAAGGAGGTCACACCGACGCGGCACAGGTAGGCAGCAATCTCCTTTAGACCCTTTTCATCGGCATCAGAGAAATCATATCCTGCACATCCGTGGGTGTGGATATCTACCAGACCGGGGATCACATAAGCGCCTCTGACATCCAGGACCTCACTGTGATCTGCCTCAGACCTGTCACAGATTCGGCCGTCAGCATCCGTAAAGAGATCCTGACGATGGAAGAAGCCTTCCCGGAAAAGCTGTCCGTTACTCTTTTTTTCTCTGATGAAAAACACTTCTCCGTTTTTTATGATCATGAAGTCACCTTCTTTGTATCATCTGTCCTCTTTTCATATCCTTTTTTGTACATGAAGAGAAAATAGATCACGCACAGGATATTCTGGACCAGAGATGAGGCAGGGGTTGCCAGCCCAATCCGGAAGAGGGAGACAGGCCTGATCCGGCTGAAAATGAGGCTCAGGGGAACACGGACGCCAAAAGCACCCAGGATTCCCTGGACCATCACAAACCTTGTCCTCTGGCAGCCGGTAAAATATCCGATAAAGCAGAACAAAAATGCTGTCTGCAGACAGTCGATCGCGTAAGCTTTCAGGTACTGACTGGAGGCGATACAGACTGCGGCATCTTTTGAAAAGATGCTGCTGAGCCAGACACCGTGAAAAAAGGCCATATAGCCGAGAACCAGGCTGCAGGCAAAAGAAATCGATATGCCGCAGACCAGCGCTTTTGCGGCCCGCCGCATCTTCCTTGCTCCAAAGTTCTGCGCCACGAAGGATGACATGGCCTGGGAGAAGGAAATGGGCAGCAGCATGATGAAACCGCACAGTTTTTCTGCGACACCGACACCGGCAGAAGCCACGACACCAAGCTCGTTTACTATAGCCATGATCACAAGAAAGCTCGTGGTCACCATAAAGTCCTGCAAAGCGATGGGCGAGCCCAGTTTTAAGATCCTGGCCACCAGCTCTTTGTGAAAACCTATATCCCTGGCTGAGAAAGAAAAAGGTATCCCCCGCTGCCTGATGATGATAAAAGAAAGTATCACACTCAGGGCCTGCGCCATCACGGTTGCTATGGCAGCGCCGGCAGCCCCCATCCCGAAGACGGCGACCAGAAGCAGGTCTCCTGCCACATTAAATGCAGCCGCGATCATGACCGTGATCAGGGGCATCCTGGAATCACCGATTCCCCGGAATATACTCCCTAGGATGTTGTAGGCCACAATAAAGACAGCACCCCCGCAGCAGATGCGGATATACTGTACAGTCATGGCAAAAGCCTCTCTGGGGGCGTTCAGTATGGAAGAAACCGGGACAGCCAGAGGCTGCATGGCGATCATCAGGAAGAGACCGGTCAGGGTAAAAAAGAAGATCGTTGCCCCTGTGATCTTCCCGCATTCCTCAAGCTTCTTCTGTCCGATATGCTGGCCCAGCAGCACAGTGGTCCCTAAAGATATGTCTGTGATGATCATGGTCAGGGAATGCATCACCTGAGC
>CADBNQ010000262.1 GCA_902796045.1 uncultured Lachnospiraceae bacterium
AAAAAAAGAAGTACCACTTGCACGAAGTACCTCCTTTCTATGTCAAAATCTGCTAGGCAACCACAAGGCAACCCTAGGCAACCCCCTTCCAATCGCCGGAGAGCCTTTATTTATGCGGTTTTTAGCGTTTCAGTCTCGGGTTCAAGTCCCGTCAGCAGCTTTTTTTTATGTCCCCTTTCAGACTTTAGTCATATTTTATCATCTTCTCACTAATTTTCAAAGAGTTCTTTTTCATTAAGGAAGGCCATCTGCATGACACACAGATGACCTTTGTTTATTATGTGACAAAAAGCCTGTCAGTACCCTACTTTCCGTCCGGAAAGCTGGTAAAGGAATCTTTTTCCACTGCCGGGAGGCCGTATTTTTCTTTTGCATCGGCGATTGCCCTGATCATAAATGCCATGTTTCTTGCAAGGTTCCGCATGGTCTGAAGTCCTTCCAGGTCTTTTTTAACATCATCTGCACTGAAGCCGTGCACCTGATTCCAGTAAGTGCTTGCTGCCACAGGCATTCCGCTGATGGTGAAGTATTTGTTCAGCACGTCAAAAGAGGCGGTGTTGCCCCCTCTTCGGCAGCTTACGACGGATGCCCCCACTTTCATATGTTTGGAGAAGGGCGTGCTGTAGAAGAGGCGGTCCAGACAGGCGATCAGAGTTGCATTTGGTGACCCGTAATAGACAGGGCTCCCGATCACAAGGCCATCAGCCTCCTCAAATCTCGGAGCTATCTCGTTTACGATGTCGTTAAAAACACATTGGCCGGTCTGGGCGCAGCGGCCGCAGGCTATGCAGCCCCTTATATCTTTATTGCCGACATGGATCAATTCGACAGTCAGTCCCTCTTCCTCAAATGTCTTTATCATCTCATCAAGTGCTGTGGCTGTACAGCCATTTGCCTTTGGACTGCCGTTTAATATTAATACTTTGTACATAAGTGACATCCTTTCTGTTTAATCGTCTTCTGCTGCTTCAGGGATCAGTTCCAGTTCCTTTCCGCAGTTCACACATGTAAAATCCAGAATTCTGTTCTTTGCTCCGCAGTGAGGACAGATCTGACAGTCTGCAGTTGTCTCTGGGAGTTCTGTTTCACAGTAGGGACAGGTGTCCAGTTCGGAAGAAACTGCCTCTCCACAAAAAGGGCAGATCTTGTAGGCACTGAGCTCCTTATCGATAATCTGATCGATCATGGTATCCCATCCCCGCATCATCTCTTCTTCACTCACATTTCTGGATGGTCCCTCTCCGGTTTTCCCATACAGCTCTTCCTCCAGGGAACCGGTGATCTCCTCCTGGGCCTGGCTGATGGTCGCTTTCACCTTTTTCGTCACCGGATTGTTCTCCAGGAAGTCTTCGTATGCATCATCGAGCTTTTTGTCAAATGAATTCTTTTTGAACAGCTTGTCAAGAAAACTCATCCCTGCCTCCTCATCTATCAGGTTTTTCCTATAAAGCAGGCGCCATCCTTTCCTGGTGGATGGCGCCCTTTCATGTCTGTGATTATACGGTGGAGATTCCGGATTATTTGATTCGGATCTTCACTGATTTTTCTTTATTGCTTCCGTCTGTAGCCCGGGCTGTGATAAATACTGTCTGACCTTTTCCTCCCGGCAGAGCGGTTACTTTGCCGTCCTTGGAAACGGTTGCATAGTCCGGATTGCTGGTGATCCACTGTACTTTCTTGCTGACGGAATGGGTGGGGCTGGTTCTGAAAGTTGGCTTCAGCTTAATGGTCTGACCGACCTTCATCGGACTCTTGACCCCTTTGATCTTGATCCTCTTAACCTGACCTTTCATGATCTTGATCTTGTAGGTCGCGGATTTTCTGGATCCATCTTTGGCGGTAGCCTTGATGATGACTGTCTTTCCGCCTTTCTTTTTCTTGATCTTCACAACACCCTTACTGTTGACCGTGGCCAGCTTCTTGTTGTTGGAAGACCATTTTACAGCCTTGTTGGCAGCGTTATTCGGAGTGATCTTTGCCGTAAGTCTGATCTTCTTTCCGGCTGCAATCTTGTGGGACATGCCTTTGATCTTGATCTTGGTCACAAGAACACTGTTGGGATCTCCGGTCCACTTGGCATAGAGAGTGACTGTCTTATTGGTTGGGTTAGGCATGACAGTATCTCTATCAAAATCCCATGCCGTCTTGCATTCCGCATCTTTAAACCATCCGGCAAATATACACTTGGCCTTGGTAGGATCGGCCGGTTTCTTCACCTTCATGCCGGACTCGACTTTCTGGTCGGCAACCGTACTTCCTCCGGCTGTATCAAACTTGACAGTGTAGGTAACCGGGGTCAGCTTGCCGAGTACGCCATTGCTGACAATCTCAACCTTTGCTTCACCGATGACACCTTCATTGTTGACGACACTGTCTTTTCCTGTATTGAAATAGCTCTGAACCGGTGTCTTAAGAGACACTCTCTTCTCAACGACTGTAGGAGCCTGCTGAGATGGGATGATGGGAATGACTGCCTCATCGACTGCGCACAGGTAGAGATGTCCCTTATATCCATCGCCTGCACCAGGAGCCGCTGTGTTGTTCAATGTACCGTAGAGGTTAAAGACGCCCGGTACAAGAACGATGTCTCCGTAGTTGTTGAGGACGCCGCCCTCTGGGATGGTCATCTCAGGATCATCAGCAGGGATCGCGTCACCTACGTCCTTGCCCACATTGAGATCACCGGGCTCTACATGAGGCTGAGTGACATCATCCTTCCAGGTAACCTGGATTCCCATGTGGTAAGGAATGGTTCCCTTATCAGGATCGCCTGCCTCAATGACATCATTATACTTTCCATAGTTGTTGATGGTACCACGGCAATAGAGGCTTCCCTTGATGGACAGGCAGCCATAGTTATCCAGGACACCCAGGCGCTGGATCAGCATAGTTGCCTTCTTGACTTCACGAGGCTGTACCTTCTGTCCATTCTGAACATTCTCGACAGCCTTGGCTTCCATACCTTCTACATTGATCACGCCGTAGTTGACCAGCCTTCCACCCGGATACACGACAATATGTCCTTGGTTGAGGGCAGGTGCTGTCTCTCCTTCTAAGACGGTGGCCGCGTCGAACTCTACCTCAAGCTGGCAGGACCTGTCGATAATGATCGTGCCGCCGTACTGGACATGCAGGTTGGCGTTGTTGCCGATGGCCAGCTCGGCTCCTGATGTTTTGGTGTTGTCCTTTAATGTCAGGACAGCATTGTCTCTGACCGTCAGGCCGGCCTTTTTCTGGTCGGAGCTGTTGGCGATCTGGATGTCCAGACTGTTTACATCCAGGATCACATTCCTCTTATTATCTTTCGATCCGCTGATCTCCAGTCCGGTCAGTACCGGTACCTCGCAGATCAGCCTGATGGTATGGTTGTTATAGCTTGGATAATAGATGGCATTCTCAAGGGACCAGTAATCAGGGTTCTTGAAGGACTCATCACCGGTGTCATCGCAGGCAACATCGATCTCAAGATCAGAACCCTTGACAGTATAGAGAGTCTCATTATTATTTTTAGCTCTACTATCATCATAGAATTTGCCGAAGAGGGCTTTATTCCAGGTCAGCTCATCAGCGTAATAGACGCCGTCAATTGTCTTTGGGAAGGTTGGGATATTGGCTGCATCATAAGTCAGGTTATTGTAGGTAGCTTTGTCGTCTACATAGAAGCTCAGCTTGACATCAGCGGAAGGCGCATTAGCCTGACCGGCATCTGCCCCGGCGGCCAGCTTGCCCGAGCTGTAGACAATCACGTCAAAGTAGGGCTTGCCAGTGCCGTTATCCTTCAAAACAGCCGCATCGTTCCTCAGTGAATAAGTCTCGGTCTTTTTACCGGTACCATCGGCAAAGTTACCGGAAATATAATTGCCTCCTTCTTTCTTCTCTTCCATGCCCAGACATGCCATGAGGGCTGAGTTGGACTCCTGCTTCACATGCAGGTAATAACCGTTTCCATTATTACCGTTCAAATATTTTGCAAGAAGCTTCGTCATATCAATACGGATAATGTAATAGGACTTGTCAAAGCCGGACAGCTTCTTATGGATCTTGCCGTCCTGTC